>JBEBHT010000213.1:0-7325 GCA_040081135.1 Lacibacter sp.
GTGCCGACCCTTTTGGTGAAGCCACCCATATTTTTCCATGGGACAAAAAATCAGACGCAGTTGAAAAAGCAAAAGACAAAGCTGATGCTGCATTTGAATTTATGACCAAACTCGGATTACCTTTTTATTGTTTTCATGATGTAGATGCAGTTGAATATGGCAATGATATTAAAGAGAACGACCGCAGACTGCAGGCTATCACAGCGTATTTTGCAGAAAAACAAAAAGCAAGCGGCATCAAGTTGCTGTGGGCTACCGCCAATTTATTTTCTAACCGCCGTTATATGAACGGTGCTTCCACCAACCCTGACTTTCATGTGCTCACTCATGGTGCAGCACAGGTGAAAGCAGCATTGGATGCAACCATTGCTTTAGGCGGAGAAAACTATGTTTTCTGGGGTGGAAGAGAAGGATACATGAGTCTTCTCAATACAAATATGAAAAGAGAGAAAGAACATTTAGCCGGTTTCTTACATGCTGCAAAAGATTATGCAAGAAAAAATGGTTTTAAAGGAACTTTCTTCATCGAACCAAAGCCATGTGAGCCAAGCAAACATCAGTATGATTATGATAGTGAAACCGTAATTGGTTTCTTACGTCAGTATGATTTGCTGAATGATTTCAAGATAAATATTGAAGTAAACCATGCAACACTTGCAGGCCATACATTCCAGCATGAATTGCAGGTTGCAGCTGATGCAGGTATGCTCGGATCAATGGATGCGAACCGTGGCGATTATCAAAACGGATGGGATACTGATCAGTTCCCCAACAACATTAATGAACTGGCTGAAGCAATGCTGGTGATTATTGAAGCAGGTGGTTTTGCAGGAGGTGGTATCAACTTCGATGCAAAGATTCGCCGTAACAGTACCGATCCTGCTGATTTGTTCTATGCACATATCGGCGGTATGGATGCATTTGCACGTTCATTGATTGTTGCAGATGATATCCTGCAGAAATCTGATTATAAAAAAATCAGAAAAGAACGTTATGCATCGTTTGACAGTGGTAAAGGAAAAGAATTTGAAAATGGCAAGTTATCACTCGAAGATTTGAGAGCATATGCAATTGAAAACGGAGAGCCGGCATTAATAAGCGGCAAACAGGAATACCTGGAAAATATTGTCAACCGTTATATCTGATAAGCAGTTTATTGAATTTGTATATTTGAAGCAACAGGCTGGCTCGGTTTATGAATGTACCGATCAGCCTGTTGTTTCATTTCAGGTATCTTTGCCTGATTAGTGATTCACAGAAAAATACAAACAGAAGATTATGTTGATGCATCAAACAATGAGATGGTATGGGCCAAATGACCCAGTAAGTTTATCAGATATACGACAGGCTGGATGTGAAGGTGTTGTTACAGCGTTGCACCAAATACCTGTAGGAGATATATGGACAACAGATGAAATTCTCATCCGTAAACAAATGATTGAAGATGCGGGAATGACATGGACAGTGATTGAAAGCCTGCCGGTAAGTGATGATATCAAACGGCAGTCGGGTAATTACATGTATCATATCGAAAATTACAAAGCAAGTCTGCGTAATGTAGCTGCCTGTGGTTTAAAAGTAGTGACCTATAATTTTATGCCTGTGTTGGACTGGCTGCGTACTGATATTGCATATCCGATGGTTGATGGCAGTACAGCTTTATATTTCAACAGGATAGATTACGTCATTTTTGATTTACTCTTATTGCAACGACCCGGTGCAGCTGATGATTATTCAGCAGAAGAAACAGGACGGGCAAAGGAGCGTTTTAAAGCGATGACGAAAGAACAAAGAAAAAAGCTCTTCAGCAATATGATGATGGGTTTGCCGGGAAGTGATGATGCATTTACTCCCGAGCAGGTGTTAACCGAGTTAACGAAGTACCAGGGCATTGATGCAGCAAAACTCAAGGAGCATTTGTTTTATTTTTTGAAGCAGATCATTCCTGTAGTTGAAGAATGCGGATTGAAGATGGCGATTCATCCCGATGATCCTCCGTATTCTGTGCTGGGCTTACCAAGAATCATGAGTACAGAGCAGGATGCAGCCGATCTGTTAGAAGCGGTTCCATCTCCGGCAAATGGTTTTTGTTTCTGCACCGGTTCATTTGGTGCAAGAGCTGATAATGATATTCCGAAAATGCTGAAACGTTTTGGTGATTATGTTCACTTTCTTCATTTGCGTAATACCAAGCGTGATGCAGAAGGGAATTTTTATGAAGCTGATCACTTAGCCGGTGATACAGAAATGTATGAAGTAATTAAGGAAGTGGTATTGCTGCAACGCAGAAGAAATATTTCTATTCCCATGCGACCTGATCATGGTCACCAGATGCTCGATGATCTCAAGAAAAAAACATACCCCGGTTATTCAGCAATTGGAAGATTAAAAGGCCTTGCCGAGTTGCGTGGTGTTGAATATGCATTGGATAAAAGTTTAAACTGATGATAGAAAGGAGAGTGCCGAATAATTCAGTAATCAATCAGACTACTTTAAATGTTCTGATGGTTTTTCAGTTGAACTAAGTAAAATGTTTTTAATTCCTTCCATTAATTGATCATCTGATGATGTGATAAACGAGAGCTTTGCGAAAATGTATAGTAAAAAAGGCGAATAATTATGCAATACAGAATATTAGGTAAAACAGGATTCAACGTCTCAGCTATCAGTCTGGGTACATGGCAGGTTGGTGGTAAATGGGGTAGTGCGTTTGATGCCAAAAATGCAGAGACGATTTTAAATACAGCAGTTGACAACGGGGTTAATTTTATTGATACAGCTGATGTATACAGCGATGGTGACAGTGAGAAAGCGATTGGCCGTTTTCTCAAAACAAGAAAGGGAAATCTCTATGTCGCTACTAAATGCGGAAGACAGATTCAGCCACACGTGAATGAAAACTATCAGCCTGCCGTATTGCGCAAATACGTAGAAGACAGTTTGCAACGGTTGCAGGTAGATACAATTGATCTCATTCAACTGCATTGCCCGCCGACACAGGTGTTTTACCGCCCGGAAATTTTTGGCTTATTTGATGATTTGAAAAAGGAAGGAAAAATTCAGCATTTGGGTGTGAGTGTAGAGAAAGTTGAAGAAGCATTAAAAGCAATTGAGTTTGACAATGTAACAACTGTACAGATCATCTTTAATATGTTTCGTCAGCGCCCTGCAGAATTATTTTTTGCTGAAGCAAAACGGAAGAATGTAGGGGTGATTGTTCGTGTGCCTTTAGCAAGCGGGTTGTTAACTGGTAACTATTCACAGCAAACTGTATTTGAAAGCGGCGATCATCGGCAATTCAACCGTAACGGTGAAGCATTTGATAAAGGAGAAACATTTTCAGGAATTGATTTTGCAACAGGATTAAAGGCGGTGGAAGAATTGAAACAAATAGTTTCTGGAGGTAAAACCTTGTCTGCATTGGCATTGAAATGGATATTAGATTTCGATGCTGTAAGTACAGTTATTCCCGGTGCTTCAAAACCTGAGCAGGTAACACGTAACCTTGAAGCATTGAATGAGCAAACGCTTAACAGCGAACAGTTACGGCAGGTGCAGGTTGTTTACGAAAAGTATATCAAACCATCGGTTCATCATTTGTGGTAGAATATAAAGATGTGGTTTGTCATTTCTATTGCGCCGTTGATAACAAAGATCATCGTGGAATTGCCGTTGCCACTTCTGTTAACAAAGGAAAGAGTAAATTGCAGTTTTAGAAATAAGTAACGAACGGTTCTGTCATATGCGAATAAGGATACTGCTGATATTTTTTTTGCTTGCCTGTGTAATCAACACAAATCATCTGTACGGACAGGGAACTCCTGAACAAAATTTTTTAAACCCTCCTGCATCTGCCAAACCATGGGTATTCTGGTATTGGATGCATGCAGCAGTGTCAAAAGAAGGAATTACTGCTGATCTTGAAGCAATGAAAGAAGTGGGCATTGGTGGTGCTTATCTCATGCCAATCAAAGATACGCTGCATAAAATTTCATTTCAACCAACAGTACGGCAGTTAACACCTGAATGGTGGGCCATGGTGAAATTTGCCATGCAGGAAGCAAAACGTTTAGGTCTTCAATTAGGAATGCATGTAAGTGATGGTTTCGCATTAGCCGGCGGGCGATGGATCACCCCTGAACTCTCTATGCAGAAACTGGTATGGTCAAAAATGTATATCAGGGATGGAGAGAATGTGGAGATCAATCTTGCGCAACCGGAGGCCAATGAAAATTATTATAAAGACGTTGCTGTATTTGCTTATCCTGCCAACAGCGACAATGCATTCAGTGAAGTGGTGATGATTCCATCCGTATCAACCAGCAATGGAGTCCGTGCTTCTTTTCTTTCGTTTGCACATGAAGGAACTGAATCATTTAAAAGTGACAGCAGTTGCTGGATTCAATATAAATATCCCAAACCGTTTTCATGCCGCTCCATTAAAATTCATACCGGCGGAAATAATTACCAGGCCCAGCGTTTGATTGTGCAGACAAGTATGAATGGAATTGATTTTAAAACGATCACCCGACTTGATCCTCCACGACATGGCTGGCAGGATGCTGATGAAGATGTGACGTATTCACTTCCGTTGACAACAGCAAAGTTTTTCCGTTTTGTATATGACAAAGATGGATCAGAGCCGGGTGCAGAAGATCTGGATGCAGCCAAGTGGAAACCATCGTTGAAAGTGATGGGCATCTATTTATCTGATGAACCGGTGATTCATCAATATGAATCAAAGAATGGTTCTGTGTGGCGCATCAGTAAAAACACAACAACAGAACAGGTGCCTGATCAATCCGCCATTCCGGTCGACAGTATTATTAATATCACCACTAAAATGAGTGAAAACGGAAATCTGTTGTGGACTCCGCCGCCGGGTAATTGGGTGATTGTAAGGATTGGTCATACATCGAACGGACATACAAATTATACTGGTGGAGCAGCTTTAGGATTAGAGTGCGATAAGTTTAATGCTGCTGCTGTTAAACTTCAGTTCAACAGCTGGTTTGCAAAAGCATTTACTGAAACAGATACTGCATTGGCAAAAGATGTGCTCAAATTATTTCATGTTGACAGTTGGGAATGTGGCAGCCAGAACTGGAGCAGCAATTTTCCTGCTGAATTCAAAAAAAGAAGAGGTTATGATTTGATGCCTTACCTGTTAACGATGGCAGGCATTCCTGTGCAGAGTGCAGCAACATCAGAAAAAGTATTGCATGATGTTCGGGAAACGATTGCTGAACTGGTGAATGATATTTTTTATACCACATTAAAAAATGAAGCACATGCAAAAGGTTGCAGCATGAGTGCAGAAGCAATTGCACCGACTATGATGAGCGATGGGTTGCTGCATTATAAGAATACAGATATTCCAATGGGAGAGTTCTGGCTTAACAGTCCTACACATGATAAACCAAATGATATGCGTGATGCTATCAGCGGTGCACATATTTACGGAAAGAAAATTATACAGGCCGAATCATTTACTACTGTGCGGATGGATTGGGGTGAACATCCCGGCAGTTTAAAAAAACTGGGTGACAGGAATTTTGCTTTAGGCATCAATAAAATGGTTTTTCATGTGTTTGCTCATAACCCTTGGATGGATAAAAAACCCGGAATGACTTTGGATGGAGTGGGTTTGTATTTTCAAAGAGATCAAACCTGGTTTAAGCAAAGCAAAGCATGGATTGAATACTTAACAAGATGCCAGGCAGTATTGCAAATGGGCGAACCTGTTGTTGAAATTGCTGTGTTTACTGGTGAAGAAATGCCAAGGCGTTCTATCTTACCCGATCTTTTGGTAACTACATTGCCCGGAATATTTGGTAAAGAAAAAGTGGAAGCAGAGAAACAAAGATTGCAGAATAAAGGAGAGCCGCAAAGGGAAATACCTGATGGAGTTACACATTCAGCAAATATGGCCGATCTGGAAGACTGGATCGATCCGCTGAATGGATATACATACGATTCATTTAATCCTGATGCATTGATGATGATGCAGGTTAAAAATGGAAGAGTAGTGCTACCGGGTGGAGCGAGTTATGCTGTATTGGTTTTTCCTGATCAACACCAAATGAATCCCAACAATCACCTCATGTCGTTACAGGTGGCAAAGAAAATTCTTCAGTTGCTGAAAGATGGAGCAAAGATTATAATGAGTAAAGACTATGTGAGTGGAATTGGATTAAAAGATAGTGATAACGAAGTAAAGCTTATCATCAAAGAAATGCTGAAACCCGGAAAAAAAGGTAAGATAATGCTGACTCCTTATGTTGATACTGATTTTAAAAAACTAGGTATTGAAAAAGATGTAAAGATCAGCCAGACAGATAACAGCACGCCATTCAAACCAAACAGTATTGCATGGACACACCGCAAAGCAGGTGATGCTGATATTTATTTTATTTCCAATCAGTCGAATGAAATGCAGGGCTTCAATGTTAAGTTTAGGGTTAAAGGAAAGAACCTGGAAATATGGGATCCAGTAACCGGTAAAATTGGGTATATGGATTTTGGAGTCAGCGATGGCTCATACTTCATGGGAATGGGGCCGGGAGATTCTTATTTCTATGTATTCAGAAACTCCTCATCAAGTAAGAAGGAGAATAAATCATTCAACAGCAATGAGTGGTCAGCAAATGATCTGTCATCAAAACCATGGAGAATTCAATTCGATAAAAAATATGGAGGACCGGAAAAAGTGGTTGAAATGAATGAATTAAAAAGCTGGACGCTGTTTAGCGATTCATCTGTAAAATATTATTCAGGTACTGCGGTATATTCCAACACATTTGAATGGAATGAAGACAGTAATCAGAAAACAGCATCTATTCAGTTAGATTCTGTTTACAATATTGCAACGGTAAAAGTAAACGGCATTGATTGTGGTACATTATGGATTCAGCCATATTATCTTGATATAACGAAGGCATTGAAGAAAGGAACGAATACGATTGAGATAGAAGTAACCAATACATGGCATAACCGCTTAATAGGCGACAATCTTCTGCCAGAGAATAAACGCACTACTTTTACAACTGCCCCTTTCCGGTTGAGTGGTAAACCTTTATTGCCGGCAGGTATTGTTGGTAAGGTGAAACTGATAGTTAGATAATTGTAAAGTGCTGTCTGAGAAAACTTCCGCTATTTCTTCAAACGTTTCAGAACCATCATCGGTATGTCGCCGAAAATTAGCCGCACACGTAAGAGTGAAGAATAGAAATATTAACCGGTAATATGTTTTTAAGGTTAATTATCGCTTTAAATCAGCTTGTTTTTTACTGTTGGGCGTCATGCAGTTATTTTCCTGAAACCCT
>JBEBHT010000008.1:0-30295 GCA_040081135.1 Lacibacter sp.
GCATGCAACACATCTTGTTTACCTTACCAGTGCAAACAATCCAAATGAAATTGAACATAAAATCATTTACTCTATCCTCAACCGCAAACCCAAGCGGGCCGATATTTACTGGTTTGTTCATGTGGATACTTTAGATGATCCTTATACCTGCGAATTTGAAGTAACCACCATTATTCCCAACGAAGTGATTCGGGTTGAGTTCAGGTTAGGATTCCGGATGCAGCCACGTATCAATCTTATGTTCCGTAAAGTGGTGGAAGATATGGTGGCGAATAAAGAAGTAAATATTACCAGCCGTTATGAAAGTTTACAGCGTAATAATGTGGTAGGCGATTTTCAATTTGTGGTATTAGAAAAATTCCTCAGCCAGGATAATGAGTTGCCATTTTTTGAAAGGGTAATCATGCGTTTATATTTCTCCATTAAGAAAACGGCCTTGAGTGAAGAGAAAGGCTTCGGTCTTGATCAGAGCAATGTTTCAGTTGAATTGTTTCCGCTCATTGTTGCACCCATCAGCAGTTTAAAACTCAAACGTATTTACCAGGAAGAGGAGGAAGAATAGTCTGTGGTTAGTAGTTAATAGTTAATAGTTCTCTATTTCAACTATTCTCATTAATTTGAAGCTGCTTGTATTAAAACTACAAACTATAAACTTCTTTGTCTCCAACCATCATTTATATCATTATTGGGTATCTTCTGGTAATGCTGATTGCATACTTCGTGCAGGAGAGGCTCATCTTTAAACCCGAAAAATTAGCTGCTGATTTCGAGTTTAAGTATGATGCACCCTTTAAAGAAATCAGTTTTCTACCTGAGCCCGGTGTTACCATCAGCGGAATTCATTTTCATGTAAAGAATCCTCACGGGCTTATCCTTTATTTTCATGGCAACACAAGAAGCATAAAAGGCTGGGGAAAATATGCAAAAGATTTTTACCGGTTTGGGTACGATGTGGTGCTTGTTGATTACCGTGGGTTTGGAAAAAGCATTGGCAAACGAAGTGAAACAGCCATGATCAGGGATATGCAGTTTGTGTACGATGAACTTTGCATCCAATTCCCGGAAGATCATATCATTGTTTATGGTCGCAGTATGGGCAGTGGGTTTGCCACTAAACTTGCTGCAGAAAATTATCCCCGCTATTTAATTTTAGATGCACCCTATTACAGTTTCCTGAAAGTGGTAGAACGCTTTCTTCCTTTTCTTCCGATGCGTTTGGTGTTGAGGTTTCATTTACGTACGGATAAATGGATCGGGAATGTAAAATGCCATACCTATATTATACATGGTACAAAAGACAAACTTATTCCGATACGTCATAGCGAAAAACTTCAAAAAATAAACCCCGGTCGTATTACATTGATCCGCATTCATGACGGAGGACATAATAATCTTCCATCATTCCACGAGTATCATAATTTTATACGGGATATTCTGAAACTGTAATATGCAAATCAAATCAAGAAAGCGACTTTTTAATATACTCAAAATTGTTATAGCTGTTTATTGCCTTGGCGGAATTGCCCTGTGGGAATTACAGGATAAAATTTTGCTGCATCCAAAATCTTTACCTGCCGGTTATGAGTTCCAGATTGCTGCACCACATAAATCTGTAACTCTGTATCTAAATGAAAATAATCAACTGTTTTTCATACAATTCTTTCCTGCTGATACCAGTCATACCAAAGGCATTGTACTTTATTTTCATGGTAACAGAGATAATATCAACCGTTATGCGGCATATGCTGACAACTTCACCAAACACGGTTATGAAGTGTGGATGCCCGATTATCCAGGTTTTGGAAAATCAACCGGAGTGTTTACGGAAGATCGGCTGTACAGTGATGCAAATCTGCTGTACAAAATGGCGGTGAAACGGTTCGCTGCCGATAGTATCATTTTTTACGGAAGATCGTTAGGCACTGGTGTTGCAAGTGAACTGGCAAGTCATAATAAATGTAAGCGGCTAATTCTTGAAACACCTTATTACAGCTTCCCTTCTCTGGCAGCTTCTCATTTTCCTATTTATCCAACCGAACGGATGATTCATTTTAAATTTCCAGTGTTTGAATATATCCAGGCTGTGAAAGCACCAGTTACAGTTTTCCATGGTACAAGAGATGAAATTATTCCTTACCGTAACAGCAGGAAATTAAAAAAATTACTGAAAGCAGGGGATGAATACATCATTGTTGAGAAAGGGAAACATAATAACCTTAATAAATTCCCATTCTTTCATCAAAAACTCGATTCTTTACTGAAGATTAATTAGCAGCTACAACTACCATGTCGAAGTGAATGGTTACGAGGTCATTAATTTTAATAATGTTGAAAGGGGTGCGTGGTTTTATTTCATAATCACTCATCAGCAAATCTTTACTTGCATTGAGCCTGTACAGGTGGTTACTGAGTTTCACCATTTGAACAGTCATTAAATGCTGTTTGCTGATGCCGGCGATTGTAATAACAGTATTCACATTGTATTTATAAACTTTGCCGTTCTGTAATAGTTTCTCATCGTGAAGAGGCTGTGCATTTATCAGCTCAACAAGTATATAGGGATATTTTTCTGCTTTCAATGCTTTATGCATATCCCTGTTCATTACATTGTTTTTGCAGTTGAGCAGGGTGGTTTTAATGCGGATAGTTGTGTTTTTAAACTGAATGTTTCTTGATGATTCATTCACTTCTGCTTCAAGCACTGCTGCGGAAAATTTATCAGTGCATGCACATTTGAAGTTATTTACATTGGTTGAACCTAACAGGTATAATTGACTTTTTTCATCAATCTGGTAAGACAGTTTGATGGGTGCCGCATTATCTGCATGAAGAAAAAATAGGGATAATATGAACAGAAGTTTATACATGAAATCCAAAGTTAAAAAAGCCCTGCAGTATTGGTGCAGGGCTTTGTATTA
The DNA here is from genome assembly GCA_040081135.1 of Lacibacter sp. Lineage (GTDB taxonomy): Bacteria > Bacteroidota > Bacteroidia > Chitinophagales > Chitinophagaceae > Lacibacter. Next base: position 2,919 of record JBEBHT010000008.1, read on the forward strand.
TTTATTGGTTTCTCGTTTTTAATCGATTAGAATCCTACCGCTGCATTAATCACAACACCTTTGAAATTACCACCGTTATAGATATTTCCGGTTGGGAAGTCTTTATAATCCTGGTTTACATACTCAGCTTTCATTAAGATGTTTTTAGTAACAAACCAGCCACCACCTATCGCAAAGCGGTTTACAGTTTGTTTAGCAGAATTGCTGGCAAGTATTTGACCTTTTAATTGGTTGTAGCGAACACCAAGGAAAATTTGTTCTTTTGCTCCAAGTCTTAATATGCCATCTACCGCAAGTTGGTTTACTGATCTTTTGTCAAAGTTGGCAATTTTTTCAGCATTGGTTCTGCCTTTTGCATTTTCGAAAGTGCCAAAGAATTCAAAGGCATAAGCTTTTGCAAATAGGTTCAGTTGTACAGCGGTAATCTGGTTAGCAAAATTGGGGTTAACTCGGCCAGAGAATGGATTATCCTTTGCGTTTGCAGTTGCACTTTCCATTACAAAGAAATAGTTGCTTCCGGTACGGTCGCCACCATATAAAGTGCTGCGGCCATCGCTGTTGTTATGATAAATTGAACCGGCAACCCGTACTCTTACTTTCTCCTGAATTTGTTTGTCGAATGCAAGTTTACCGTAAACAGAAGCTTTACGTTTAAAAGTTGTTGTACCAGTGTAAATTGGTTCTTGGTGTCCACCATTAATTAAACCGTTGGAAAGGGCAACCATACCTAACAGTCCATTTTTCTGTACATAAACTTCACCGGCAACTTCAGTTGCAAAGGCATCCATGATATAGTTTTCAATGAAGGGATTGTAAACTGAATGACCTCCATCTGTACGGCGATAGTGCTGATCACCATAGTTGATTTCCATGTGCCCTACTTTGACAGTTGTAACACTCATGATCTTGTTCCATATTTCACCTTTAAACGGAAGCTTATCGAATTGCATATAACCACCTTTTACCCATGCTTCATTGTGGTGACGTGCAGATAAGTAAGTTGTTAGGTTTAAACGGATACCATCAGCCAGCTGAACATCAGTATACAGATTTGCCTGGGCAACTGCAAAGCCGGGAGCTAATCTTGGATAAAGAGCCGGACTTCCTGCTGTGTTTGAATGTTTCAGACTCTGGAAAGCCTGATTAAACCCTGCACCAAAGCGAACTCTAACACCGTCAAAGGGAACACTGGTTTCTTTTGGAGTTTCAAATACATTAATTCCACTCTGGTCATAAGCTCTCAGGTTCTGGATTTTTTGCTGTTGAGCAATTGTTACCAGAGGAGATAAAATAAGTGCGGTCAGTACCGCTTTTTTCAGATAGTTTGATAACTGGTTCATGTTTTATGAATTTTTCGATTTAAAAAGTAGTTTACTGGTTTATATTTTCTTAAGAATTACATTGTAAGTGATGGTGATTTCGTTACCAACTTTCATAGCTCCGAGCATAAAGCTGGGTGCTTTAATTCCATGATTTGACATCAGAATTTTACGGCTTCCTTTTACTTCTACATCTCCATTGGGAAGTGATTTGAATTTCAATACCAGGTCAGTAGGTTTTGTAACACCTGCAATTGTAAGGTTACCATTTACAGTTACTGTTGTTTCGCTTCCGCTTTGTTGTGCAGAAACTATTTTTGTAAATACATAAGTAATGCTTGGATTTTTATCAGCTTTAATAGTGCTGTGAGTACGCTCATCCATCAGGTCGGAGTTTTTTGTACTCTTCAGTGATTTTGCATCAATCTTTACTGCTGCAGCATTTATTTTTTCCACTGTTCCGTTAGAAATGGTAAAGTCGCCGGTTACAGTTACAGCAGTTGCTTTTGATGTCCAGTCGTGCATGGTTGATGTTCCTGCCACTGTTACCTGATAAGATTTTGTTGTAAATTTTGTTTGTGCATTGAGTACGCCTGTCATCAACAGAACAGGAAGTAGAAGTGCAATTGAAATTTTGTAAAACATAAAAACTATTTTGATTGTTTATTGATAATTTAATAACACAAAAGTTGGAACATTGACATTACTGCGAAATGATCAGGCACAGAAGTTTTAGTGACATTAATCACAGTTTTAAATGACGAAAATCAGGAAGCAACCTGTCTGCGGTTGGAACCCTTTGCTGGAAAGAGTTTCAGGGCATGTCAAAAAATGATGACAAATATTTTTAATAAGTTTTCTGATTTTTTTTTGTTCGTAAGAGAACGTTTGCGTAAAAAGTTAAACATTCAATCGCATTAGTTCTTAATTTTGATATTGCTGTAATAAATCCTTTTCAGCATAAACGAGATACAGTGTTCCTATCTGTTGCCATACTCTCTCTCTCTCGAAATAAACTTTACACAAAATGAAAAAGACAGGCATTTTAGCTGCAACTCTTGTTGCACCCTTTCTACTTCGTGCAGGCGAAGCAGACTTAAGAATCCCCGATGCAATTAAGAATGAAACCGGATTGTATTGGGGATTTTTCATTATCGCTTTCGGCTTAGCATTTGGATTGTATCAATTCTTTCGTGTGAAAAAACTTCCTTCACACCGATCCATGCTCGAAATTTCAGATGTCATTTTTAAAACCTGTGTTACTTATTTAAAACAACAGGGAAAATTCTTAGCCATCCTGTTCCTGTTTATAGGAGCAGCAGTTGCAGGATACTTTGGATTTCTTGCAAAAGGTGAAGATGGTCAGAAATTATTTGGCCCCGGAGGTGTTTTATTAATACTTGGCTGGACTGTTATTGGTATTATCGGTTCATATGCTGTTGCAGCATTCGGTATAAGAATGAACACGCTGGCCAATTCAAGAATGGCGTTTGCATCATTACAGCGAAAGCCGTTTAACTTATTAAAAATTCCATTGAATGCAGGAATGAGTATCGGCGTGGTTCTCATCTGCGTTGAATTATTATTAATGCTGGTGATTTTATTGTTTATGCCAGGTGAGCTTGCAGGTGCCTGTTTTATTGGTTTTGCCATTGGTGAATCTTTAGGTGCATCTGCTTTGCGTATTGCCGGCGGTATCTTTACCAAGATTGCAGATATCGGTTCTGATTTAATGAAAGTTGTATTTAAAATTGGTGAAGATGATCCAAGAAACCCTGGTGTTATTGCAGATTGTACCGGTGATAATGCAGGTGATAGTGTAGGACCTACAGCTGATGGTTTTGAAACATATGGTGTGACAGGTGTTGCACTCATTTCATTTATTCTTCTTGCGGTTACTGGCGGCGAAGGAATACAGACAGAGCTTTTAGTGTGGATCTTTATGATGAGGATTTTGATGATTGCCACATCATTAGTTGCTTTCTGGGTTAATGGTTTTATCAGCCAGGCACGATTTGGACATTCAATTGACTTTGATTTTGAAACTCCGTTAACTTCTTTAGTCTGGATTACTTCCGGGTTATCAATCATTGTTACATTCGTTGCAAGTTATTTCCTGATTTATGATCTCGGTGGAAATACAAACCTCTGGTGGATCTTATCAACTATTATCAGTTGCGGTACATTAGGTGGTGCATTGATTCCCGAATTCACAAAAATATTTACTTCACCCAAATCTTCACATGTAAGTGAAATTGTAAACTCAGGAAAAGAGGGTGGAGCTTCATTGGTTATCTTATCTGGTTTTGTTGCAGGTAACTTCAGTGCATTCTGGAATGGATTGGTTTTCTTCGTGCTGATGTTTGCAGCCTACTTCGCAAGTACGTTCGGATTAGATTCAATTATGATCTACCCTTCTGTGTTTGCTTTTGGTCTTGTTGCATTTGGTTTACTCGGAATGGGCCCTGTTACAATTGCTGTTGACAGTTACGGACCTGTAACAGATAATGCACAATCTATTTATGAACTTTCTTTAATTGAAGAAATACCGGGCATCAATGCTGAAATAAAAAAAGATTTTGGATTTAAACCCGACTGGGAAAAAAGCAAATATTATCTTGAAGCAAACGACAGTGCCGGTAATACATTTAAGGCTACCGCTAAACCAGTTTTAATTGGTACGGCAGTAGTTGGTGCTACCACAATGATTTTTTCACTGATTCTGATGATTCAGAAAACACTGGGTGTTCAGCCCGAACTTATTTTGAATCTGTTGAATCCATATACGATTCTTGGATTTATTTTAGGCGGTGCAGTTGTTTACTGGTTTACCGGTGCTTCTACGCAGGCTGTTACATCGGGTGCATACAAAGCTGTTAAATACATCAAGGACCATATTAATCTTGATCCTGATGCGCCCAAAAAAGCAAATATTGAAGCATCAAATGAAGTGGTAAAGATCTGTACACAATATGCACAGAAAGGAATGTTTAATATTTTCGTTGCCATCTTTTTCTTCGCTCTTGCGTTTGCGAGTTTATCATCACCATCAGGTATTGGTGGCAACAATGCAGTAGCGTTATTTGTGAGTTACCTGATTGCTATTGCCGTATTTGGGTTGTTCCAGGCAGTGTTTATGGCCAATGCAGGCGGTGCATGGGATAATGCCAAGAAAGTGGTGGAAGTTGAATTGAAAATGAAGGGAACAGAATTGCACGATGCAACAGTTATTGGCGATACAGTCGGAGATCCATTTAAGGATACCTCATCAGTTGCACTGAATCCTATCATTAAATTCACAACACTGTTTGGATTGCTTGCAATGGAAATTGCTATTTCTGAATCATTCAGAGATGTGGCTCCTTTTGCAGGATTGGGATTCCTTGCAATAGCACTGGTATTTGTTTGGCGTTCTTTTTACAAAATGCGGATATCACAGGAAAATGTTTATGATTTAAAAGAAGAAAGGCCAACAATTGTTGTTAAGGTGCGTGAAAAAACGGATGAAGAAGCATATGCTGATGTTTAAGAAACAACTGTTTGATAAAAGCAGTTAGTCAGTGTTGTTATTCTTTTAATACACAAAGGTTGTCAGTAACAGTTAGCTGGTACTGGCAACCTTCTTTTATAGCATAGTTTTCTTTGTTATGACTTACAGGAAAACCAAAGCAGATAGGATAGTTGTATTCTTTCACTAAATCGTGGATAATATCGTACACTTTTTTTCCGAAAGGCCTTTCTGTATCCTGCATATCTGTAAATCCGCCAATGATTAAACCAGCAAGATCATTAAACTTGCCGCTGCGTTTCATTTGATGCATCATACGGTCAATATTGTAATGCTGTTCGCCAACATCTTCCAGGAATAAAATTTTTCCTTTTGTCTGAAGGTCACTTTTGGTACCAATTAAATGTGTAACCAATGCAAGATTACCCCCAACTAATTCAGCAGTTACTTTTCCGGTATGATTTTGACGATGTGGCTTGCAGGAGTAATTTGCTTTCTTTCCTTCTAATGTATCTTTCAGCGACTGTACATATTTATTCTTATGCCCACCATCGTTAAAAGCTGCAGCCATGGGGGAGTGAATTGTGGCAATTTTAAAATTGCGGTTTATGTGTGCATGCAACACAGTAATATCGCTGAAGCCAATAATCCATTTGGGATTTTTTTTGAAAGCTGTAAAATCCAGCTGATCAATGACTCTTCCAACTCCATATCCACCACGTCCGCAAAGAATGGCTTTTATGCCCGGCTCATCCAGCATAGCCTGTAATTCAAATAGCCGTTCTTTATCTGTTCCGCTGAAATAGGTTTTCGATTTACTTCCAAGTGTTTTGCCCACCAGCACTTCATACCCCCATTTTTGAAAAGTTTCAATACAGGTTTGGGCTTTTTCCTTCAACATATACCCGGCGGGGCAGGTTAAAGCAATTGTATCGCCTTTTTTGAGAAAAGGAGGAACTTTAGTCATAAGGTAAAAATAATTGAATTTTAGTGGAAGTTTTTCCCGCATTTCCGTGGGTAATGAACCAGCAAAAATGTTTTTATAGTTTTTAAATGAATTATTATATATTTGACCCAGTGAGTACCTGTTTTTGATTCATATCCCCCCGATCAACCGTCCCTTAACTTCCAATCCGGTTAACCCGTTTTCCAGCTTATTCATTTCTGATCCATTCTCCTTTTTAAAGCTGAATTAACATTAAATTTTTTATTGGTTTATGAATCACATGCCCAACCATTTTAGAAAGCATACCTATGCTTTGAAGACACTTAAATGCTTATTCTCAACAGTTTTTGCATTTATCATCTCGCTAACAACATTATTTGCGCAAGCTGACCCTAACACCGGCCCCGGTGGCCCTGTTCTGGTGATTCATTCGGCTTCGAATCCTTTCAGCAATTATACAGCTGAAATTTTACGGGCCGAGGGTTTGAATGAATTTGCGGTTAGGGACATATCTACTGTAACGGCAGCTATCCTGGGCAATTATGATGTAGTTGTGTTAGGTGAAATGACAGTAACTAATACACAGGTAACGATGTTTAGTACCTGGGTAAACGCTGGAGGTGTACTGATCGCCTTTAAGCCCACTAATACTAACCTCAGGAATCTGCTGGGAATAACACGAGTGGGGACTTCTACTCTTTCCAATCAATATCTGCTTTTTAATACAGTAAGCGGACCAGGAAAGGGGCTTGTTAGCCAAACAATCCAGTTTCACGGAACGGCTGATATATACACTTTAAATGGAGGAACTTCATCTATAGCTACCTTGTATTCCGATGCTGTTACAGCTACAACGAGTCCTGCAGTTACTACAAGAAATGTTGGTGCAAATGGCGGAAAAGCAATTGCGTTTACTTATGATTTATGCCGGTCAATTGTTTATACACGGCAGGGTAATCCGGCCTGGGCAGGAAATGACAGGAATGCTGATGGCAGAATACAGGCAATTGATATGTATTTTGGTGCAAAAGTGGGGGATGTTCAACCAGATTGGGTCAATTTCAATAAAATTCAAATTCCCCAGGCAGATGAGCAACAAAGATTACTGGCAAATATTATCATCCAAAGTAATCAGCATAAAAAGCCATTACCCCGTTTTTGGTATTTACCAAGAGATTTAAAAGCGGCAGTTGTAATGTCGGGCGATGATCATGCAAATGGTGGAACGATTCAACGCTTTAATCGTTACAAAGAATTAAGTGTTTCCAATACACAAGATGCCGTAGATGACTGGATGGCCATTCGTTCTACCTCTAACATATATCCCAGTGCCCTACTAACCAATGCACAGGCAGTAGCTTATCAGGCAGATGGATTTGAAATATCAATGCATTTAAATACGGATTGCGCCGACTATACAGCAGCATCTTTACTTACATATTTTAACACACAACTGTCGCAATTTACGGCTGCATATCCAGGATTGAATGCAACTACTACTAACCGTACACATTGTGCTGTATGGAGTGACTGGGGAAGTAAACCAACAGTTCAAATTTCAAAAGGGATCCGCTTAAACATGGATTATTATTACTGGCCAGATACCTGGGTTCAAAACAGACCTGGCTTATTTACAGGATCTGGCTTGCCAATGCGTTTAGCCAACACTGACGGTACAATTTTTGACAATTATCAACTTCCTACTCAAATAACGGACGAATCAGGAATAAATGTTTCTAACCATATTAATACATTGCTCGACAATGCAATTGGTACAAATGGTTATTATGGTGTTATGGGTACACAAATGCATACTGATTTTGGATATTCAGCAGAATCAGATGACATTATAAAAGCAGCACAAACCAGGAATATCCCTGTTATATCTGCAAAACAACTGCTTACCTGGCTGGATGGAAGAAATAATTCATCTTTTGGTGCCTTCAGTTGGAGCGGAAATCAACTGAGTTTTACGATTAGTGCTGCCAACGGATCAAGAAACCTGCGGGCAATGCTGCCAAAATTTACAGGCAGTACAAATAATTTGAGTTTACAGAGCATTACACTCAACGGAAGCCCTGTTTCATTTTCCATTCAAACAATTAAGGGCTATCAATATGCTTTCTTTAATGGAGCAAGTGGTAATTATGTAGCAACGTATGCATCCTTTACATGCACAACACCTACAGCCACATTAGTAACTGTTCCAACCGCAAGCTGTGTAAATAGTTCTGTTTCATTGCAATTATCTGCTGCCACAGGAGCTGCTCCTTACAGCGTTGTTGTAAATGGAGTTACCTATGATAATGTAAGCGTAGGAACACCATTTGCCACTGTAAGAAATAATGAAATCAGCCTGTGGAATGCACCGCCTGTGTTAGCCATTCCTAATGCAACAGACGGGCTTAATCCGGTAGAACTCGGAACAAAATTCCGGTCCTCCGTAGCAGGTTATGTAACAGGTGTTCAATTTTATAAAGCAGGGTTAAACGCAGGGACACAGGTAGGAAAATTATATACGTCAGCCGGTGTATTGTTAGCCAGCGTATCATTTACAAATGCAAACGATGCGAGTGTTGGCTGGAAACAGGCCCGGTTTAGTCAGCCTGTTTATATTCAACCGAATACAACTTATGTTATAAGCTATTTTTCACCTAGTAGTTATTTTACATTTTCTGATTTCTTTTTTACTTCTGCATTTACCAATGGGCCATTAACTGCTTTGCAGGATGGATTTGATGGTGCGAATGGATTAGGTGTATATGGTAGTGGCTTTCCCGGCCCTACTGTGAATGCCCGTAACTATTGGGTGGATGTATTATTTATTCCTGATATCAATGCAAACCAAACAATCAATTATACATTAACAAGCATTACCGACTTGAATGGTTGTAATAATACCGGAGCTAATTTAAGTACGGCAGCATATACATTAAGACCCTTACCCAAAGGAACAATCATTACCGAAACACCCGGTGTTTGTACCGGTTCAAATATAAGGTTGATTTATACTTCAGGTAATACCGGTACGGGGCCCTTCCAGTTAACGGTTAATGGAAATGTATATAACAACGTACAAAGTGGGGTTGCGTTCAGTACAGGAATTATCGCTACTTTATCTACAACTCTTTCTTTAACTACTGTTACTGATAATGGCAGTTGTTCAATCATTACTGCAACACCGATTACTTTAAATTCAGGCAGTTGCGGACCGCTTCCGGTTGAATTAATTTCCTTTAATGTTACAGCCAGGCAAAATGATGCTTTACTTGATTGGTCAACATCAACTGAAATCAATAATAGAGGATTTGATGTGCAAAGAAGTAAGGATGCCACAAACTGGGAAACAATTGGATTCGTGAAAGGTGTTGGACAAGCTTCAGCAGTTAATCATTACCAGTACAGCGATAAAGGGTTAGCGGCAGGCCGTTACTTCTACCGGTTGGTACAGATTGATTTCAATGATAAAAAATCAATTTCAGCAATTAAATCAATAACATTAAACGGGCAGCTTGTTTTTGACCTGAAACAGAACTATCCAAATCCATTTAATCAATCCACGGTTGTTGAATTTACAATTCCAACCAGGCAAAATGTTTTAATCGGTATTTATGATATTAAAGGAAGACTGATTCAAACATTGGTGAATGAAACAAGACAGAAGGGTACATATACTATGCAGTTTAACCGAAATGGATTATCAGCAGGAATGTATTATCTCAAAATGGAAACATTTGAATACAAAGCCGTCAGAAAATTTGTGATTGAATAAATAGCGAAAAGATTAATCCTGAAAAACTCAGCAATTGATGCAATAGTCCCGGTTATTTTATATGGCCGGGGCTATTTGTTTTCAGTAAGTAACACTTTGTTTTCTGTAAACGACAGCCGGTGCTTTACACCGCATTTCAAAGCAAAATTATTTTTCTGGTGACCAACCGGAAAATCAAAACAAACCGGGTAATGATAGTCTTTTATTTTTTCCCATACAATATCATACAGTGTTTTACCAAACTCTTCATTGGGGTCTTCGCTTTGCTTAATTTTAAATCCACCGATAATTAATCCGGAGAGTTGATCGAGTTTTCCGCTTCGTTTTAAATTCCAGAACATGCGGTCGATACTGTATAGATATTCACCTGTATCTTCCACAAACAAAATCTTTCCGGCAGTTCTGATATCACTTTTACTTCCTGCAAGTGACTCAAGCGTTTTTAAATTACCGCCAATTAATATGCCTTCTGCAGTTCCTTTCCTGTTTCTTTCATTAGGTGTTGTTTCGTATTTCATTTTCACTCCTTTCAGAGCATCACGAATGGAAAGAATTGTTTCTATCTGAATGAGTTCTGCCTTGTTCCAGTCTTCGGGAAAACTATTACACATTTTCGAATGAATAGAAGCAATGCCAACATTCCTGTTGAGATGACTATGAAGTACAGTAATGTCGCTGAAACCAATCATCCACTTGGGATGTAATTTGAGTTTTGAGAAATTGAGCTGATCAATAATGCGGACAAATCCATAACCACCTCTTGCACACATAATCGCTTTTATTCCCGGATCATCAATCATTTGCTGAAAATCGGCCGTTCGTTCTGCATCTGATCCACCAAAAGTAAATTCACGTTTACCGATTGTATTGCCAATCTTTACCTTCAATCCCCAGCTTTGTAATTGCAACACTGCCGGCTGAATATCTTTTTCTGTAATATACCCTGCAGGCGAAGTAATGCCAACGGTATCGCCATCTTTCAGGTAAGGTGGAATCAGAAGAGTACCTGCTGGTTCTTCTTTAGTTTTTAATGCATAATCAACTGCATTTGTATGAAGCAATGTTGCTGCCGGCAGAATAGATTGTAAAAAGTGCTTGCGCTTCATGAAGTATTCTTTTTTAAAACAGTTAATTTTGAATTTTTTTTCGTTGCTCAGTTTTTTTTGAAAAGTTATGAAAGAGTCTTTAAAGAATTTTGTTTTTTTTATCCTGTTCTGGCTTCTCTTTTTTGCAGCCTGCAGAATGGTGTTTATTCTGTCCATTATTTCAAAGTGGAAAGAGAAGGATTTCTCGGCCATGCTTTTTTCTTTCTTTTATGGACTTCCAATGGATTTATCAGCGGCTGCCTATTTCGGAATCATACCAATGCTTGTATGGATAGTTTTGTTTTTGTTTAAAAGGAATCCACGTTCATACCAGCTCATTCAGGTTTATACAATCACTCTTATATGCCTGGTTAGTGTGCTCGCAGTTGTTGATTTTAATATTTACCGTGAATGGGGAACCAAGTTGAACTACAGGGCTATTCATGTTTTTTTTAAATCGCCTTACGAAGTGATGATCAGTTCAGGTTCTTCGCCGGTTTTACTTTCAGTGTTTTCAGGATTGCTGTTAATAGTTTCTGGACTTTTCCTGTATAGAAAATATAAGCCAAAATTTTACATAACAAATTATCCTGGCGTGTTTGTAAGATTTGTATTTGTTCTTTTTGTTTTAGCCGCTGAAGTAATCATGATAAGGGGAGGAATCTCTAACTCTCCTTTAACCATTTCATCAGCCTATTATTCTAACAACCAGGCATTGAATCATGCTGCTGTAAATACTGAATGGAATCTGTTCAGGGATTACCTGGACAGCAGGAATACTGTTGATAATCCATATAAGTACATGAGTAAACAGGAAGCAAAACAGGTGTGCGACAGTTTATTACATGTACCTGATTCAACACAGCAAATTCTTACGGTTAAACGCCCCAATATTGTTCTTATCATCCTGGAAAGCTTTACTGCTGATATTATTTCAAAACTTGGAGGTGAAAAAGAAGTAACTCCTTTTTTAGACAGCCTTATTGATAAAGGACTGTTCTTTTCAAATTTTTATGCTACCGGGTTCAGAACAGATATAGGTTTTGTGAGTCTACATACCGGGTTTCCTTCACAACCATTGCAGAGTATTTTAAGTATCCCTGCAAAGGCTGAAAAGCTTCCTTCCATTTCCACAGCACTTTATAAAAATGGATATGCAACATCTTTTTATTATGGTGGAGAATCCGATTTTTTTAATTTTCGGGCATTTATTCTCAAAAAAGACTATCAACGCTTAACAGATATACGTGACTTTGAAAAAAAGGATATCAATTCAAAGTGGGGTGCACATGATGGCGTTGTTCTGAAAAGGATGATTAAGGACTTAAGAAACGAACCTCAGCCTTTCTTCTCAACAATCATGACACTAAGCAACCACGAGCCGTTCGAATTGCCAATTGAAAGTAAATTTCCAGGCGATGACCTTGCAAATAAATTCAGAAGTGCAGCTTTTTATACTGATCAGAGTCTGAAAGATTTTTTTACGGCAGCTTCACAGGAAAAGTGGTACGACAGTACTTTATTTATTGTAGTAGCAGATCATGGTCACCGTTTGCCAAAAAATGAAAATGAAATTTATATGCCTCAGCGGTCGCATATACCAATGCTTTTTTTCGGAAATACATTGCAGTCATCTTTCAGAGGCAAAGTATTAAACAGGGTGGGTTCACAAACTGATTTGCCTGCAACATTACTTGCACAGTTAGGGATTAAGCACAATGAATTTTACTGGAGTAAGAATTTAATGAACCCCTTTTCAAAAGAGTTTGCATTTAACAGCTACAATAATGGTTTTGTTTGGATGGGAAAAGAACAGCAGATTGGATTCGACAGTAATAGTAAAAAGGTAAATTACAGGCGATATTCAAAAGGACCGGACAGCTTGCTTATCCGCTGCGGACAGGCATATTTGCAAACAGTTTATCAGGAATACCTGACCTATTAGGAAAAATAGGCCTGGCCATAACTTTATGTGAGCTCAGCATGAATTCCTTACCTTTCTTTTTCAATTTCTATACGTGCAGCCATTACAAAAAGCTATCAGTCTTATTTCTCTTCTTTCTCCTGAAAGCAACCAGGCTTTTCTTTCTGCATGGGAACAATGGACTGTGCCAAAGGATCATTTCCTGCTGAGGGAAAAAGAAGTGGCCGACTATATCTTCTTCATCAAAAAAGGGATTGCACGCATTTATTATTACAAAAACGGAAAGGAAATTACCGAGTGGATTGCCATGGATGAACAATTCTTCTTATCCATCACCAGTTTTTTTCAACGAACCCCAAGTCATTTAATTATCCAGACAATTGAACCATCAGAAGTAATGGGGATTCAATATAACAACCTCATTAAACTGGCAGGTCAATATCATGACATTGAAACTCTGTTCCGAAAAATGATGACCGGTTCTTTAATTCTTTCACAGCAGCGGATGGATTCTATTCAGTTTGAAACGGCACATCAACGGTATGAGAAGCTGATAAAAGAAACGCCGGGTATTATTCAACGTGTACCTCTTTCATATATTGCTTCTTTTCTGGGAGTTACTTTAGAAACATTGAGCAGAATCAGATCAGGGAAGTAAGGTAATTATTTGACAATTGTCAAATCAACCGGCTTTCTTTTGAATGAGATTTACAATCTTAAAACGATTGTACATGAAATCTATTCTTTTCTTTTCAGCAATGCTGCTCGTTATTCCTTCGCTTCTCCGTTCGCAAGCAAACAATAAGATCAAATCAAAAGAAATCGTCAGTAAAATGACGCTTGAAGAAAAGGTGAATCTTGTTGTGGGTATGGGTATGAATATTCCCGGTATTTCACAGGGAGGTGGTACAGGTGTTGGTCAAACAATGGATAAGGTTCCGGGTGCTGCAGGAACTACTTATGCTATTCCGCATTTGGGTTTGCCAACAACAGTTGTGGCCGATGGGCCTGCGGGTTTACGTATTGAGCCAACACGCAAAGAAGATAAGAATACTTATTATGCAACAGCATGGCCGGTGGCAACATTATTGGCATCAACCTGGGATACAAAATTAATACAGCAGGTAGGTGTGGCTTTTGGTAATGAAGTAAAAGAATATGGAGTGGATGTATTGCTTGGGCCGGGTATGAATATTCACCGCAATCCTTTGGGTGGAAGAAACTTTGAATATTATTCCGAAGACCCCCTGATCTCCGGTAAAATAGCAGCAGCCATTGTGAATGGTATCCAATCAAACGGAGTAGGTACATCTATCAAACATTTTGCAGTTAATAATGAAGAAAGAAACAGAAATACAGTTGATGCCATTGTAAGTGAAAGGGCATTAAGAGAAATCTATTTAAGAGGATTTGAAATTGCAGTAAAAGAATCAAATCCATGGACAGTAATGAGCTCCTACAATTACCTGAATGGAGTATATACTTCAGAGTCGCATGATTTGCTCAATACCATCTTACGAAAAGAATGGGGTTTTAAAGGAATGGTAATGACAGACTGGTTTGGCGGCAAAGATGCTGTTGGGCAAATGAAAGCAGGAAATGATTTACTGATGCCCGGAACTGCAAATCAAAAGAAAGCAATCACTGAAGCAATTAATAACGGAACCTTAGATTTAAAAGCTCTGAATGAGAATGCTGAAAGAATTGTTAACTATATTTTAGGTACACCGGCATATAAAAAGTATGCTTTCAGTAATAAACCAGATTTAAAAGCACATGCTGTTATTGCCCGTGTAGCAGCATCTGCCGGAATGGTGTTGCTGAAGAACACAGGTAATACATTGCCTTTTTCAAAAAATAATAAAACGATTGCTGCCTTTGGAAATACTTCTTATGATTTTATCTCAGGTGGAACAGGAAGCGGTGATGTAAATGAAGAGTATACCATTTCCCTTGTGCATGGCTTAAGCAATGCCGGCTATACAGTTGAAGAGGAAGTTAAAAATCTGTACTCAGCTTATTTAACTGACTATAAAGCAAAGCACCCAAAGAAATCTTTTTTTGAAGAATTTATGAATCCTACACCGTATGCTCCTGAACTTACAGTAGATCAAAATGTGTTTAACAACAAAGCTGATGCTGCAGATATCGCCATCATCACCATTGGAAGAAATGCAGGTGAAGGTGCTGACAGGAAAATAGAAAACGATTTCAATTTAAAAGAATCAGAAATAAAATTGATTAATGATGTAAGTGCTGCTTTTCATGCAAAAGGGAAAAAAGTAGTGGTGATCATTAATGCAGGTGGCGTAATTGAAGTTGCCAGCTGGAGAGATAAAGTGGATGCAATACTTCTGGCATGGCAGCCGGGGTTAGAAGCTGGTAACGCAGTGGCTGATATTTTAAGCGGCAAAGTAAACCCATCGGGTAAGCTGGTGACTACTTTCCCTGTAAAATATGAAGATGAAGTTTCAGCTAAAAATTTCCCCGGTAAGGAATTTCCTGAAAAAGCAACCAACTCTGGAATGTTTGGTCAGAAAGCAATTCCTGCTGAAGTAACTTATGAAGAGGGCATTTTTGTAGGTTACCGTTATTACAATTCATTCAATGTAAAACCGGCTTATGAATTTGGATATGGGTTGAGCTATACAAACTTTGCTTATAGTAATTTGAAATTGAGTTCAACTTCTTTCAACGGAAAAATAACTGTGACAGTTGATATAACCAATACCGGTAAGGTTGCAGGTAAAGAAGTTGTTCAGTTATATCTCAGTGCACCATCACTAAAGTTGACTAAACCGAATGAAGAGCTGAAGTCGTTTGGCAAAACTTCATTACTTCAGCCGGGCCAAAAACAAACGATCAGTTTTGTAATAGGAGCAAAAGAGCTTGCATCATTTGACACAAACAGTACTTCATGGATTGCAGAAGCAGGAAAGTATACAGTTAAGATCGGTGCTTCATCAATCAATATCAAACAAACAGCAAACTTTAATTTGGCGAAGGAACTGGTAGTTGAGAAATGTTTTAAAGTTCTTGTTCCTAAAGTTGAAATCAATGAGCTGAAAAAATAATAAAGGAGACTGCAATCTGAAAGCAAAGTGGGGTATCTTTAAGATATCCCACTTTTTTTAAATGCATTGCCATATGAAGTTTGTTCAATCTTTTTGTGCAGTACTTTTTTCAGTCTGTATATTTATCTCCTGTACTTCCAACAGTTCAGGGAAGTATGAAGGATGGGAGGTTTATGGAGGAAGTAAATACAATACACATTACTCATCACTAACAGATATTGATACCGGCAATGTATCACAACTGCAAATTGCATGGACCTACCATACAGGTGATGCAGATACCATGACACAGATACAGGTGAACCCCATCATAGTAAATGGAATCCTGTATGGAGTTTCGCCAAAATTGAAATTATTTGCTGTGGATGCAGCAACAGGAAAAGAAAAATGGGTATTTAATCCCGTTGATACTTCAACAGCAGCAATAAAAGGAAGAGGTTACTTCATGTTCAATGTATGTAGAGGAGTTACTTATTATACTGACGGGAAAAAGGATCAGAAAATATTCTTCGCTGCAAATTCTCAATTGTTTTGTGTTGATGCAAACAATGGAAAACCTGTTTCTTCATTTGGTGACAGTGGAAAGATTGATCTGCACAATGATCTTGGAAGAGATGTAAAAGATCTTTATATCGCTACAACATCACCCGGTATTATTTATAAGGATATGATCATTATCGGCAGCCGGGTTGCAGAAGATGCTGCTGCAGCACCAGGGCATATCAGGGCTTACGATGTAAATACAGGAAAGCTTCGCTGGATCTTCCATACCATTCCTCAACCGGGAGAAGCCGGTTATGAAACATGGGATGATAAAGAAGCATACAAACATATTGGCGGCGCCAATACATGGGCCGGGTTCAGTATGGATGAAGAAAAAGGAATCTTATTTGCTCCAACCGGATCTGCTTCTTATGATTTTTATGGTGGCAAACGAACCGGACAAAACCTGTATGCCAATTCTGTCCTTGCAATTGATGCAGCAACTGGTAAACGCATCTGGCATTTTCAAACGGTGCATCATGATGTATGGGATAAAGATCTGCCAACTGCACCATTGGTCATCACTATAAAAAAAGATGGAAAAGAAATAGAAGCCATTGCTCAGCCAACAAAATCAGGGTTTATTTTTTTGTTTGAACGAGTAACAGGGAAACCAATTTATCCTATTAATGAAATAACAGTACCAACAGAAACAGAATTGATTGGTGAAAAACTTTCTCCTACTCAACCATGGCCCACATTTCCAAAACCATTTGCAAGGCAGTCATTAACTGAATCTGATCTCAACAAACAAATCACAGATAGTTCTTATGCTGATATAAAGCGAAGATTAAGTTCATACACAACAGGCTTCATGTTTAATCCGCCATCAAGACAGGGCACTGTTATTTTTCCCGGCTTTGATGGAGGCGCAGAATGGGGAGGCCCTGCTTACGATCACGAAACAGGGATCATTTACATCAATGCAAATGATATTCCATGGGTGTTAACGATGACAGATGTAAAAAATGAAATGATAACTGGTGAAACAAATCTGCAGGCTGCACAGCGTTTATATAATAGTAACTGTATGGCTTGTCATGCTCCCGACAGAAGAGGCGGGGGTAATGTTCCTGCGATAATTGACATGAATAAAAAATACAATGAACAGCAATTCATTGAACTCTTAACAACTGGAAGAAGAATGATGCCGGCTGCAGGTCAATTAAGTCTTGAAGAAAAGAAAGCCATTGCTTACTGGATTCTTGAAAACAATAAGGAACAGAAAAAGAAATACACAGGTAAACCAAAACAAATCGACAATTATTATCAAATGCGCTATACCTCAACCGGCTACAATAAATTTTTAACAAAAGAAGGTTATCCTGCTTCTGCACCACCATGGGGAACATTGAATGCAATCAATCTCAATACGGGTGAAGTTGTCTGGAAAATCCCATTAGGCGAATATCCTGAACTGAAAGCAAAAGGCATTCCTGCAACCGGAACAGAAAATTATGGTGGCCCTGCAGTAACAGCAGGTGGGTTATTATTTATTGCTGCTTCAAAGGATGGGAAGTTCAGAGCATTCAATAAACGAACAGGGGAGTTGTTGTGGGAAACTGATCTGCCTGCACCAGGGTTTGCAACACCATCGGTTTATACAGTTGGAGGAAAGCAATTTGTTGTGATTGCATGCGGCGGTGGTAAATTAAATACACATTCTTCTGATGCATATATTGCTTTTGCACTACCTTAATACCCCGGTTCAATAAAAAAATTTAAACAATATACAGATGAAAAAACTTGTCTATTTTATTGTATTCGCATTTTTTGTAAATACAATTGCTTTTGCTCAGCAAACAGTCATTCAATTATACGAAGGTGCTGCACCTGGTTCTGAAAGCTGGACATGGAACGAAGCAGAAAATGATAATAATGCCTGGCGGACAAAGGCAGTTTATAATGTCAGTCATCCAACACTTACGGTTTTCAAACCAGAAGAAGGCAAAGCAAATGGCACTTCAGTCATTATTTGTCCGGGAGGTGGCTTTCATGCATTATCTATTAACAGCGAAGGCTTTGATGTAGCGAAATGGTTAGTGAAAAAAGGGGTTACCTGTTTTGTATTGAAGTACAGGTTGGCTCACAGCAAAACAACTGATCCTGTTGCTGAAATGAGTGCTATATCGGGAACCAAACAATTTGATGAAGAGAATGCGGCAGTAATTCCATTAGCTGTTGCAGACGGAAGAGCTGCGATTGCTTATGTACGTAAACATGCTGACGAAATGAAACTTGATCCAAACAGGATCGGTATTATGGGTTTTTCAGCTGGGGGCACCGTAACAGCATCAACTGCTTTTAAATATACCAATGAAAACAAACCAAACTTTATTGCTCCTGTGTATGCATTCTTTCCGAGAGAAATGTGGGGAACAGTTGCTGCTGATGCGCCACCTGCATTTATACTTGCTGCAAGTGATGATGCGTTGGGGCTTGCTCCTCACAGCGTTGATTTATACAATCAATGGCTGACAACTAAACACGAAGCTGAACTGCACATGTATTCAAAGGGAGGTCATGGTTTTGGAATGCGTGTGCAGAATTTACCTTCTGATAAATGGATTGAACTTTTTGGCGAATGGTTAAATACAAAGGGTCTTCTTGCAAAAAGCAAGTATGATCCTGCACTGAACGTGTATGAAAAGAAAGAATTTGTTTTGGGTGAAGGGAAAGTATTGCCTTACAGAATTCTTTATCCCGAAAATTATGACCGCACAAAAAAATACCCCGTTATTCTTTTCCTGCATGGCTCTGGTGAAAGAGGAAGAGATAATGAACTGCAGTTAACACATGGAGCAAAACTTTTTGTAAATGCTGAGAATAGAAAAAACTTCCCCGCTATTGTAGTAATTCCGCAATGCCCGCTTGAATCTTCCTGGGCATCAACAAAAGTGGACAGAACAAAGCAACCAGTAAAGTTTGAATTTGATTATGCCGGAGAACCTAAATGGCCATTGGTTGCCGCCAATGAACTGGTGAAAAAGATAGCAAAAGAAGAAGCGGTTGATCCCAAGCGCATTTATATAACCGGTCTTTCAATGGGTGGAATGGGAACCTTTGAATCGGTTTTCAGGTATCCTGAACTGTATGCTGCTGCATTGCCTATTTGTGGCGGAGGTAATACCACTCTTTATGATCAACGGGTAAAGAATACATCTTTCTGGGTTTTTCATGGTGATGTTGATGGAGCGGTTGATGTGAAACTTTCAAGGGAAATGGTGGAGAGACTGAAAGCCTTAAAAGTAAAAGTTACTTATTCTGAATATCCCGGTGTAAACCATAACAGCTGGGACAATGCATTTGCCGAACCAACCTACCTGAGCTGGATGTTTTCACAGAAACGGAAAAAATAAAGTCAAATTTGTCTGAATAAGGAATGCCAGCCAATCAAAGGCTGGCATTTTTGTGCGGGTTTGGGTAATGGGGCCGTTTATGGTACTTTTGCACACTCATTCGCCCGGAGCTGCACAATAGAATTAAAGAACGTACAAGAGTGCGACGCAACGGGTGATGAACAGAACTACTAAAGATGATAACAAAATGAGTTTACCAAAAAGATACCTGATTACTTCTGCTCTTCCTTATGCCAATGGTTTGAAACATGTGGGGCATTTGGCAGGTGCATATATTCCGGCTGATATTTATGTGCGTTACCTCCGTGGACAGAAAAGAGATGTGGTGTTTGTATGTGGAAGCGATGAACATGGAACAGCCATTCCTATCCAGGCAACAAAAGAAGGAACTACTCCACAGGCAATTATTGATAAGTATCATCAGGCAATGAAGGAGGACTTTGATGACCTCAACATCAGCTTTGATATTTATCACAGAACGAGTTCTCCGTTGCATCATGAAACTGCGCAGGAATTTTTTACTTATCTGAACGACAGGGGTGAACTGGAAACAAAAGAAACAGAACAGTACTTTGATGAAGAAGCCAATACTTTCCTGGCTGACCGCTATATAAAAGGAACCTGCCCCAATTGCGGCAGCGACAGAGCTTTTGGTGACCAATGTGAAAACTGCGGACGTACATTAAGCCCCGATGAGCTGATCAACCCCGTTAGTACACTCAGTGGTAAAACACCCATCAAGAAAAAAACAACACACTGGTATTTACCATTGGGCAAGCATGAAGAATTTTTGCGTGAATGGATTTTGAAAGAACATAAAGATGACTGGCGTGCAACAGTTGTTGGTCAGTGTAAAAGCTGGATTGAAGGTGGTTTGCAGTCGAGAGCTGTAACGAGAGATCTGGAATGGGGAATTAAAGTTCCGGTGAAAGGTGCAGATGGTAAAGTACTCTATGTTTGGTTTGATGCACCGATTGGTTATGTAAGTGCAACCAAACAATGGGCGATTGATAATAAAAAAGACTGGGAACCTTACTGGTACGATAAGGATACAAAGCTTGTTCATTTTATTGGAAAGGATAATATTGTATTCCATTGTATCATTTTCCCCATCATGTTAAAACTGCACGGAAATATTTTACCAACCAATGTTCCTGCCAATGAATTTTTGAATCTCGAAGGCGATAAGATGAGCACCAGCCGTAACTGGAAACTGGAGATGAGGGATTACATTACTGATTTTGTGAAGAAAGAAAATGGTGGCGGACAGTGTGTGGATATGCTGCGTTATTATTTGACCCAGATTGCACCTGAAACAAAAGACAGTGAGTTTACATGGAAAGGTTTCCAGGATGCAGTGAACAGTGAACTGGTAAGCATTTTCGGCAACTTCATTAACCGCACCTGGGTTCTGATGCACAAATTATGCGGAGGCAAAGTTCCCAAGCTGCATACTGAAATACTGGATGACGACGACAGGAAAGTGATCAATGATATTGAAAGTTCAAAACAGAAAGTTGAAAGTTTACTGGAAGAATATAAATTCCGTGAAGCATTGTATGAAGTGATTGATCTCAGCCGCAAGGGGAATCAATACATGCAGAAGAAAGAACCGTGGATTGTAGCCAAGAAATTAGCTGAAGATCCGGAAGCACAGAAGAGTATTGATAATGCCATGCATTTGTGTTTGCAGTTATCTGCCAATCTTGCTATCCTCATCAATCCATTTTTACCCAATACTGCTAAGAAGATGATTGGCATGATGAAAGTGGTAGAGAAAATACTCGATTGGGAAAACGCAGGTAAGTTGAAATTACTGAGTGTTGGTTATACCATGCGTGCACCTGAATTGCTGTTCAGAAAAATCGAAGACGATGAAATCAAATTCCAGATGGAAAAATTAAAGGCAGGGCTGCAAGAAGCCACAGGTTCCCAGTTACAGGTTACAGGAAATGAACAGTCTGCTACTCCTGACAAGGAACAGGAAACCGGCAACCTGAAATCTGAGATCGTATTCGATGATTTTGCAAAAATTGATCTGAAAATTGGAACGATACTTACTGCTGAAAAAGTAGAGAAGGCAGATAAACTATTAAAACTTTCCATTGATCTTGGTTTTGAAACAAGAACCATTGTAAGTGGTATTGCCTTGCATTTTAAACCGGAGGAGATAATTGGAAAGCAGGTTGTTGTTGTTGCCAATCTTGCTCCACGTAAAATGCGTGGTATTGAAAGCAATGGTATGATCTTAATGGCAGAAGATAAAGACGGCAAACTCATTTTTGTACAACCCGAGCAGTCGACTGCAAATGGATACCCGGTTCAATAAATAGAATGC
The DNA here is from genome assembly GCA_040081135.1 of Lacibacter sp. Taxonomy (GTDB): domain Bacteria; phylum Bacteroidota; class Bacteroidia; order Chitinophagales; family Chitinophagaceae; genus Lacibacter. The sequence continues at coordinate 24,787 of JBEBHT010000008.1, forward strand.
ATGGGCAAAAGCAACTTTTCTAAACTTACGTTTGCGTATGGAATAATTATTTTATTTTTTGCTGCCTCGTTTATTATAAAACTGCCTCATCTAAACAGGCCACTATCAAAGCATCATGAGTTTAACCCTGCCGTAGTTCTCATTTGTATTGATACATGGAATCAGAATGGAGGGCCTTCTTACACAGGGTATGCTCCTGTATTTAATTATTCAAATGAAGGTGATCTTTATTTGCCCGGTAGCAAAGGGATGGCACATGATACAAAGGGCAACAATATTTATATAAGTTTTGGCAGCGGTTTCTTTCTTTATCCTTATTATTTTTTTAAGGTTTTTGGATTACCGGCTACCCCGCTTTCTTTGCAGGTATTTACATTGATTCTTTGTCTTATCAGTGCTTTCCTGGTTTTCTCTATAGCATCAAAATTGTTTAATGAGAATCAAACAGACGGCTATTTCGGATCGTTGGTTACTGTGTTTATTTTCCTGTTTAATCCTGCGGTATTATGGTATTTTGGCAATGGGTATGATCATGAAATAATGACTTATCCATTCTTTTTGGCAGCAGTAAACATGTTTATCAGCTTTGTAAAGTATGACCAAAAAATTGACAACGGAAAGATTTTTCTTTATGCATTAATTATTCTTGCCGGAATATTCTGCGATTGGCTGCTTGTATTCTGGTGTGCTTTAACTCTCGTCTATGCTCTCTTTCATTTCAAACAGGAACCTAAATGGAAAAAATATTTTTTTTGGGTAAGTTTGATAGTACTGCTCTCAATTGGGATTGTTTTTTTATTCTTCATATCTTATCTCGGTAGTGATCAATATTTTAGTAATCTCATCAGCAGGTTTCTAAAACGCAGTGCGTCGACAAATAGTTTTTATGGTATTTTTAAATACTGTATAGCAATTCTGAAACACTATTTAACCTCCTATTCCCCGTTATTAATCATTATTCTATTGCTGGCATTTTTCAACAGGAAAAGATTGACAGTGAATAATTACCATTTCAACAGGCAGCTTATTCTTATTTGTCTTTTTATTGGATTGACAGGATTGCTTCATCATCTTATTTTCCTGAATTTTTCTGCGGTGCACGAATTTTCAGTTATAAAGAGTTCTTTGTTTTTATCACTATGCTGCGGAGTTTTCATTCGTATGAACGGCATTAACAGGCAATTGAAAGCTGGTTTTCTGTTAGTATTCTTTAGTTTGTCTGTTATTCAGTTTTATTATATCAATCCTGCCGGCAAGGTTTCGTGGAATGGAGACCGGTATGACTCATCAAAAAGAATTGGTGAATCCATACGAAAAAATGCACAACCTGATGAGGTGGTTTTTGTAGATGATAAAACCATGCGTGCACAATTGAACTATTACGCAAAGCGGAGTACAATTTTTGCCAGGGGTTTAAATGATGCGAAGAAAAAAATGCTGGAATTAAACAGGCTTAAAAATGCTGTTTGGTTTGAGGTGGTAAATGGTGATGTTCGTTCCGTTGTTCATTTCAACATTGAATAACAAAGAATTCTGTAGTGACCTTAAAGCACTTTTTCTGATCCGGATACTTCGATCAATCCCGGGCCCCCGGTGAATTGATTGGATAATCGGATTTTTCATCTGCTTTAAAATTGATGGTTGTACACAATGTAATTAATGACCCAGATAGTTGCATGAAATAAAGTTGCAATTGCCAGTACATAAACAATGTTGAGCGATTTTTTAACCAGTTTCGTTTTCATAGTTTTTAATTTTAGGGTATAAATAATTTATTTACAGCTATGACTTTTTCATCAGATTGAGGTTTAATGGACTCCATCTGTATAGCTGTTAAACTGCTGTTAACCGCTTTTTGTTTAAGCTTATTTTTTCTCAACTCTTTGTCTATATTTGTTTATTAAGCTACTATTTGTACACAGCTGCAACATATCATGAAACTGAACTGGTGACCCGTTTAAAGAACGGCGATCAGCAGGCGATGTCTGAACTGTACGATAGATTCTCGGCAGCGTTGCTGGGTATCATTATGAAAGTAATTGCCGACCAGGCTACAGCAGAAGATGTGCTGCAGGAAACCATGATTAAGATCTGGAACAATATTGGTAGTTTCGATTCGGCGAAAGGAAGATTGTTTACTTGGATGATCAATATTGCCCGTAACCAGTCAATCGATAAGACACGGTCGAAAGGATTTAAACAGCAATCAAAAAACTCTTCTGTTGAAGATTCCGTATATCTGAACGAGTCAATTCCAGCTGCCGGTACCAGTGCTGATACAATGGATGTAAAGAACTGGTTACTACACCTGCCCGAAGAAAACAGACAACTGATGAGGTTGGCCTATTTCATGGGGTATACGCAGGAGGAAATCAGCAAAGAGTTAAATATGCCTTTAGGAACTGTAAAAACAAAAATCAGGAACAGCCTGATTTTATTAAGAAAAAAACTGAATGTAACCTGACGTGGACCTTAGTTGTATCATACAATCTGGCGACCTTGAACTTTATGTGATGGGTATGCTTCCTCCCGAAGAGGCAGGCAAAGTGGAAGTGCTTGCTCAATTGTTTCCGGAAATTCAAAGGGAACTGGATGTAATTGCTGCAACATTTGAGGCTGGTGCAATGCAAATGGCTGTTACGCCATCGTCTGCTGTGAAAGAAAAGCTGATGTCTTCTCTTCCTTCAAAAAATCAACCAAGCGTAAATGAAACTTCTGCAAAGGTTGTTTCAATGAAGACTGTTGCAGAATCAAGATCATCTTTCAGTAAATTGGCAATAGCTGCTTCATGGGGACTGTTGATTTTGCTTGGCGGATTGTCTGCATATCTGTTCAGCAATAATAGCAAACTGAAAACCGATGTTGCCAATCTGCAAAAGAATACTGCCGGTTATGAAGTGCAGATGATTGTATTGAATAAAAAACTTTCTTCTTACGAAACATACCGCCGGTTAAAAACCGATGCATCTGTTACAACTGTTGCCCTTGCTACTGTAAAAGAAGGTGTAAAACAACAGGCCGAAGTATTCTGGAATAAAGCAACCGGCGAGTTATTTATTGATCCATCTTTATTACCTGCAACTCCTGCCGGTAAACAGTATCAGCTTTGGTTTATTTTGGATGGGAAACCTGTTGATGCAGGAATGATCAGTCAGGCTGATGCAGCGTTCATTCAGAAAATGAAAGAATGTAAAGGCGCACAGGCATTTGCCATTACACTTGAAAAAGAAGGCGGCAATCCAACGCCACAAGGTGATATGGTAGTGCTGGGAAAAACAAGTTAAGCTGCTGTCATATCAACGAATCAAAATAACAACTCCACGTTTAGTAATTGTTTTTCCATCAATTCCAATTCCGCTAACCATCCATGTGTAATTTCCTGAGTCCTGTTGAAAGCCATTGTATGTTCCATCCCATCCCTGCATAAATGCTGTACCGCTGTAAATGAGTTGACCCCAGCGGTTGTAAACACGGAAATAATTCATCTTCGTAATTCCAACAGGTACCGGTACAAACTGATCATTCATGCCATCATTGTTTGGTGTAAATGCAGTTGGAACATAAATGTCAGGTCCTTTATATGCTTTTACCATGATTGTATCCCAACCCGGACATCCATCATCTCTGAATGTAGTAAGTGTTACTCTCGTATCTGATTGAAAAATACCTGTCGGGTTTTTTATAAGATGATCAGTAAACACATAAAATGGCTGCCATATATATTGTAAGCCGCAACAACCATTGAGTTGAACAGGTGAGCCGATTACAGCTGTTGTATCTCTGCCAGCAATTGTAATAACAGGTTCTTTTACATTCACCAATACATTATCCTGGCTTGTAAAACCGCATCCGTAAATATCTGTAACAGTAACCGTGTATTTGGTCGAATTAAAAGGCGAAGCAATTGTTGAAGAGTTATTCGGATTGCTGACAGATATAGACGGAGACCAGCTGTACGCTGATCCTCTTACTGCTGTTGCTGAAAGCGATGCAGTTGTACCGAAGCAGATAGTAGTATCAGTTCCTGCATTGATAAGTGGAGGAAGTTTTACATGAGCTGTAAATGTATCTCTCCGCTCACAAAGAGAACCAAGCTTTGCAGTGAGATAATAAATAGTTGTATCCTTCGGAACTGCAACGGGATTCATTGCAGAAGGATTATTTAACGTTGACTGCGGCGACCATGCAAAAGCAGTTGCATTTGTTTGCGGTTGAAATTGAATAGCTGTTCCCCTGCATACTGATGTATCAGGTAATGATAACAGTCTCATTGTATCAATTAAAGGAACAATAATGTTTACAGAATCTTTTACACAAAGATTTTTATCTCTTGCAAATACATGATAAGTACCAACTGTTACAGGTAATGAGGGCGAGGCCTGATAAGAAATTCCATCAAGTGAATAATCAAATGTTGCTGTTCCTCCTGTTGCATTAATAACTATACTGCCATCTTTGTTTCCAGAACAGTAAGCACCGTTAACAGATAGTTTGAATGAAATACTGTCGGGTTGAAAGACTTCTATGATCGAATCTTTGCTGCAGCCTGTTGCATCTTTCACATATACATGATAAATTCCTGCCGGTACTGAAAACGAACTGTCTGCCTGGTAAGTACTGCCATTGTTAATGGAATAAGTAAATGGACGTACGCCGGTTGATGGTTTTATGGCAATTGTTCCATCTGCAATTCCGTAACAGGAAGTTTTTGTTTTTGAAAAAGAGAATAGTACAGAAGGTTCAAGCGGTATGTTTACTGTTTGTTTATTGAAGCAGAAGCTGCCTGTTTTTAATCTTGCAAAAATGGTTTTACTACCCGGTGCTACAGCATTAAAAATATTGCTGTTTTGCCAGTTTATACTGTCAATTGAATATTCATATGCAGGGCCAACAGGATTTGTAACAGTAATACTGCCTGTATTATTAGTGATACATTTTGCCGGAGTAACATCAGCTGAAACACTGAAAGGAACATCCCGTCTTACTATAATTGTATCCGTTATGCTAATGATTTCAGCAGGGTTACTGCAGCTTGTATAATTTGCGATAACTCGGTAAACGGCACTGTCAGGTTGGGTTGAACAGATAGCGGAAAAATTTGCATTCAATTCGCCGGTTCCGGTGCTGCTTGTATCACCGGTAGCAATTAATGTTGATCCGCTGTACAACTGTACAGATTTAAAAAGGGAAGTTCCGCTGCTTGGAATAAAGCGCCAGGCTTCATTTGAACTGCTCCATACTGCAGCGTTCCGGCCCGGCGGTGAAACTCCTTTGTCCCTGTTCCAGTTTTGAATACCAATAATTGCTCTTCCATCATTCCAATTACGGCAAGCCGGTCTTTCTTTCACATACACATCAATGATACCTGTACTTTCATAAAAAACGATCTGGTGCGAAGTGAGCAGATCATTGCATTGATACAAGGGCACTTCATTAAAACTCAGAATAAAACGGCGGCATGGGGCTATGCCCTCAACTCTTACTTCTGTTTTTTTATTTTGTGAAAACT
>JBEBHT010000214.1:0-7289 GCA_040081135.1 Lacibacter sp.
GTACTAGGATTTGATAGCACTGATCCCTTTTTTAATCAATCTAATTCATTATACGAAAAATTAGGAAATTTAAAAAAGGTAAAATATTCTGAAGAAAAATCTGCATTTACAGTGTTTAGCAGTTATGACTCGAAGAATGTCAATCAAATTTTAGAGCACCTTTTTTTTAACAAAAACAATATTTGGAGCTACCAAAAAGAATGGAGAATTGTGCGATCACTAAACAAAGCCAGTAAAATAGTAAATGACCAAATATTTCTATTTAATTTTCCACCAAGCTGTATTAAAGAAATAATTCTTGGATTTAAAATGAATAAAGATGCCAAGAGTACACTAATTAACACTCTATCAACTGACAAAGAATTGGGGCATATAATTTTAAAAGAAGCCCACATTGAATACATAAACGGCAAAGAAACAATTTCTATAAATCCAATATAGCAAATCACCTTCGCCTTTGTTGATCAACACTTATTGGTCAGCAACCAGCATGTCCGGTTCTTCTTATCTTCATTCAATGAAACAACTGCTCAGCAAAGCGGCCAATTGGCGGATCATTCTTTTCTTATCCGGATTGGTTTTGTTTTTTAATCTTTACCTGTTTCCTTCAACTGCTGTGAAATACGAGGGGACAGATTTACAGCCATTAGATTTAAGGATGGGCTATTCAAAAGAAGATGTGATGGATCTTTTTACAAAGATGGGAACTGAAGGAAGGAACTCTTATTTATATGGCTTAAATGTTATCGATTCAATTTATCCTTTTGTTTATACTGCATTACTGATATTACTGCTCGTATTTTTTATCAATAAACTTCAACTCAACAATCCCAACTGGTCCTTTTTCATTATACTCCCCGCATTAATTATGCTGGCAGATTTTATTGAAAACAGAATTGTGACAGCCATGTTGAAAAGTTACCCAATCATCCAGCATTCAGCAGCAGCATTTGGATCTGCTGCCACAACTGCAAAATGGATCTTAACAATGGTTACTGTCCTCTTATTGTTTACCGCCATCATTGCACTGGCAGTCCGTTTCATACGTCAACGAAAACCGTTGAATTGATTTCACTTCTTTATCGATCTTACTAAAAAAAATCTGCCGACAACTGATCGCTGAGAAACGACAGAAATCTACAACTATCATTTTTCATTTATACTCTTTTAGAGACTAACCATTACAAAAGACACATGTTTAACTCTATAGATATAAACACTTATATAGAATAAATTTGTTTCTGAATTTCTACTCAATCTCACCTGCTAAAGTCCACATTTTATGAAAAAACTATTGCTTCTATTTTTCTTCCTTGGAACACTTACTGCGTATACACAGGTTACATTTACCGGAACAGGAACAACTACTTCCATTGCAAACAACGCCCCAGCCATTGTAGTTGATAATGCACTGGTTATTACAACGGCTCTGTCATTAGATGGCGCAAGAGTGAGTATATCCGCAAACTTCATAACCGGAGATGTATTGAATTTTGATGCAGGCAGCAAACCTGCCGGCATCACCGCTTCTTATAATTCAACATCAGGTATTTTAACCTTTACCGGAACAGGAACTGCTGCCGAATATCAAACATTGCTGCGTACTGTTACGTTCAACACAACTGCAAGTTCTACTTCACAACGTACCATCCTTTTTAATTTAGGTACCGCCATTTCTTATTCAGGCAACAATCATTTTTACGAATTCATTACTACTACCTATTCATGGACGGGGGCAAAGACTGCTGCAGAAGGAAAGTTCTTATTTGGCATGCAGGGTTATCTTGCCACCATTACCTCATCAGGTGAAAATGATTTTATTCAGCAAAAAATTACAGGCGATGGATGGATCGGTTCAAGTGATGATTATACCTATATCAATGCAGCAACCGGTGCATCAACTTATGCTAATCAAGCCGCAGCCGAAGGTAAATGGTATTGGGTTACAGGACCTGTTGGCGAAATTGGCACACAATTTTCTAACGGCAATACAACTCCTTCGTCTGTAAGCAGCCGTTATATGAACTGGAACCCGAATGAACCGAATAATTCAAGTTCTACAGAACATTATGGAGAGATCTATTCCAGTACTGGCACAGGTAAATGGAACGACCTCCCCAACACCAGTTCATTAGGTTATGTGGTTGAATATGGTGGTATGGCAGGCGATCCAGTTGTTGATCTTACACACAGCCGCAGCATTACAATGATTGCCACTCAACTGCAAACAACAGGTTCAACAGTAGTGTATGCATTGCTTGCGCCTGCAACGCTTGTTGATGAGAATCTTACTCTTTACAGTACAGGAAATATTACAGATGCAAAAGTGACCATCTCAGGAAATTTTCTTTCAGGTGATGTATTGTCTTACACTGGTGGCTTACCCGGTGGTGTAACTGCAGGAACTTATAACAGTTCAACCGGAGTGTTATCTTTTACCGGAACCACAACACCGGCTAACTGGCAAACATTATTGAGAACAGTAAAATTCAATTCTTCTTCTCCAACAGTGGGTAACCGTGATATTACATTTTCAGTTGGCAACCAGGTTGCTTACAGCAATGGACATTTTTACGAATACATCAGTTCAACAGCCAGCTGGTCAACAGCTAAAACAAATGCAGCTGCCAGAACCTATTTGGGATTGAATGGTTACCTCGCAACAATCACTTCGATAGAAGAAAATGATTTTATCCGTCAAAAACTTTCTGCCGATGCATGGATGGGAGCAAGCGATGATTATACGCACATCAACACTGCAACCGGCGCATCTACTTATGCTGACCAGGCAGCAGCTGAAGGCAAATGGTACTGGGTAACAGGACCTGTCGGCGAAATTGGTACACAGTTTTCAGATGGCAATACAACTCCAACATCAGTGAGCAGCCGTTTTATAAACTGGAATACAAACGAACCAAATAACTCTTCATCAAATGAACATTACGGACAAATTTTAACTACCAGCCCAACCCCTGGTAAATGGAATGATTTGCCAAATGCAAACACGATTCCATATGTGGTTGAATATGGCGGTCTTGCATCCGATCCACTGGTCTTCCTCAGTGCCAACCGTACTATGGCTATCAGCACTACCCTGCCGGTATCGGCTTTGGAATTTTCTGCAATAAAAAAAGGAACTGTTGCTGAATTAAACTGGTCAACTGAAACAGAAACCAATACAGATCGTTTTGATATAATGCATAGCACTGACGGAATTCATTTCAAAAAAATTGAAACTGTTTATGCAGTTGGTAACAGCAGCAGCAAACAAACTTACCGGTTTGTACACTACGCTCCTGTTACAGGCAATAATGCATACAGGTTAGAACAGGTTGACATGGATGGTAAAACTGTTTTCAGCGAAACGAAACAGGTACGTTTTGATGCATTTACATTTCAACTTTCCCCAAATCCTGCCTCATCGTACATTGTAATAACAAGCAAGTTCAACAAACCAACAGAGCTGCGCATCATAGATTTGAACGGGAAAGTAGTGATGAGAACATTACTGCAACAGCAACATCAAACGATTTCTATCTCAGCATTGCCTGGAGGCATGTACATTGCTGAAATTGCTGAGAATAAAACAAGAATACAGTTTATAAAAAATTAATCAGTAAATAATCCGGGAAGCCGTCTGCATAAAACAGGCGGCTTTTTCATTTCATCTTATTTGTACATTCTTTAACTTTAAGCTGCAACAAAATCTTAATACAGGTTGTTTTTTTAATAAACAGTCAGTCATGTATAAGAATCCAATTTTTGCCGCAGCGTTTTCGACAGTTTACCTGCTGGTTTATGTCATCTTCCTGCAAATGGATTTTCTGCCCAATGTAACTGCCGTGCTTTTTTTCTTCTCCCCGGCTGTACTTGTTTGGCTGGCCTATACCGTCATCAGACATGGAAAATATACGGGAACTGATTTGAGAGAAGACGAAGAATGGGGTTACCAGGATTGGAGGTAAAATAGATTCAGCTTTCTGTCATATTATCCTCAACGTGATTTATATCACACGCCAGACTTATGAATGAGTTTATTTTTAAACTCATGAACAGAGAAAAGCAACAACACTGGGAACAGGTATATACAACAAAGCAACCCAATGAAGTAAGCTGGACGCAGGAAAACCCTGCAACTTCGCTTGAGTTTATTCATGGCTTTCAGTTACCGAAAAATGCAAGTATTATTGATGTTGGTGGCGGCGACAGTAAACTGGTTGATCATTTACTGAATGAAGGTTATGAAAACATTACTGTTCTTGACATTTCTGCAAAAGCATTAGATAAAGTAAAACAACGTCTAGGTGAAAAGGCAACAAAAGTAAACTGGGTTGTAAGTGATGTTACAGATTTTCATCCGACAGAGACCTATGATCTTTGGCACGACCGTGCAACTTTTCATTTTCTTACTACTCCTGAACAGATTAATCAATACATCAGTACCGCAAGTGAAGCTGTGAAAGGTTTTCTTACCATTGGTACTTTCTCCGACAAAGGACCAGATAAATGCAGCGGGCTACCGGTAAAGCAATACACCGAAGATCAGCTGACAGATGAACTGGAAACAGGATTCGATAAGATCCATTGTATTACAGAAGATCATATTACTCCCTTCCATACAAAACAGAATTTTCTCTTCTGCAGTTTTAAAAAACACACATCCTAATTACAATTCGTTTTCCGTTTGTAAAGCTTTGCTTGTTGAATTGAATTCAAACAGATAATTTTAGCGAAACAGCAAAATTAGCATGCAGACAAAACAACGGCTCATTGTTGATATGGATGGAGTATTGGCAGATGTGTACAGCCAGTTTCTGAAAATGGATGAAGAAGAATTTGGAATCCGTCAGCCTTGGAAAACTTTATTGGGCAAACCAGAAAGCGAAGTATTTAAGCATGAACGTAAATATGTGATGACAAAAGGTTTTTTCCTTAATGCTCCTGTTATTGAAGGAGGCATTGCAGCTATAAAGGAACTGAATGACAAATACGATCTGTTTATTGTATCAGCAGCTATGGAATTCCCGTTAAGCTTACCCGAAAAATTAGAATGGCTCAAAGAACATTTCCCCTTTCTTACCTGGCATCAATTTGTTTTCTGCGGCTCGAAAACAATCATCAAAGCTGATATCATGATTGATGATCATTTTAAAAATCTTGATTATTTTACTGGGAAAACATATTTGTTTACACAACCACATAATCATGGGCAGGATGATAAACATCATACAAGAGTTTCATCGTGGGAAGAAATACTGGAGATATTACTGTAATCAGGCATGTTGTTATTTGCCGGGAACCTGCCTGTCGGCAGACAGGGACGGGAAGAAAGGAAGGAAACAACAATGGATAGGGTGGATAATTAGCAGCGTCTTCTTACCTCCTACTTCTTACCTCTTCCTCCCTCACACCTGAAACACGCCCACTTTCAACTCATCTATATTTGGATTCTGATTCGCAGCTTTTATTCCTTCACTGATCACTTTTCTTGTTTCAAGCGGATCAATAATTCCATCCACCCATAACCTTGCAGCAGCATAATAAGCAGAGGTTTGCTCTTCATATTTTCCTTTGATTTCATCGAGCAGTTTCTTTTCTTCTTCTGCACTTACTTCTTTGCCTTTTGACTTCATAGCAGCCACCTGTATCTGTAACAATGTTTTTGCAGCCTGTTCTCCTCCCATCACAGCAATTTTTGCAGTGGGCCATGCATAAATAAATCGGGGATCGTATGCTTTGCCGCACATAGCATAATTACCTGCACCATAAGAATTACCAATAACGATTGTGATCTTGGGCACTACACTGTTTGCAACCGCATTCACCATCTTGGCTCCGTCTTTAATAATACCACTGTGTTCGCTTCTGCTGCCTACCATAAAGCCGGTTACATCCTGCAAAAACACCAATGGAATTTTCTTTTGATTACAGTTGAGAATAAACCGTGCTGCTTTATCAGCACTGTCATTATAAATCACACCGCCCAATTGCATCTCTCCTTTTTTGTTTTTGATAATGGTTCGCTGATTGGCAACGATACCTACCGCCCATCCGTCAATTCTTGCATAACCGCAAAGGATCGTTTTTCCATAATCCTGTTTGAACTGATCAAAGTCGCTGTCGTCAACAATACGTTCAATGATTTCGAGCATATCATAAGGTTTTCCATCAGCAGGAAATAACCCATACAAATCCTGTGGATTTTTTTTCGGTGCAATTGCTGCAATACGGTCATACCCGGCTTCTCCTTTCTTACCGAGTTTACTCATCAGTTTTTTAATTTCATCCAGGCACTCTTCTTCTGTCTTGAATTTATAATCTGCAATACCTGATATCTCCGTATGTGTAACGGCACCGCCTAATGTTTCTGTATCTACATCTTCTCCAATAGCAGCTTTTACCAAATAAGGACCGGCTAAATAAATGGAACCGTTTCCTTCCACCATTAATGTTTCGTCACTCATGATTGGTAAATAAGCACCTCCTGCAACACATGCTCCCATCACTGCCGCAATTTGTGTAATACCCATGGCGCTCATTCTTGCATTGTTGCGGAAAATGCGGCCGAAATGTTCTTTGTCGGGAAAAATTTCATCCTGCATAGGAAGAAATACACCGGCACTGTCAACTAAATAAATAACCGGCAAATGATTTTCCATGGCAATTTCCTGCAGTCGCAAATTCTTTTTCCCGGTAATGGGAAACCATGCTCCTGCTTTCACCGTTTGATCATTGGCAACAATAATGCATTGCCTTCCGCTTACATAACCAACACCTGCAACGGTTCCCCCGGCCGGACACCCGCCCTGCTCTTTATACATATCATAACCTGCAAATGCGCCGATCTCAATGAAAGTTGTATCAGCGTCACGCAGGTATTCAATCCGCTCACGAGCAGTAAGTTTATTTCGTTCCCGTTGTTTATCGGTTGATTTTTGTCCGCCGCCTTCATAAATTTTTTTCAATTTATTTCTCACTTCATTCAGCGAAAGTTTCATCACATCTTCGTTCTTATTGAATTGAACATCCATAAAGCATTTGTTTAATTTTCAGCAAACCGTTCCTGCAAGTTAAGAGCAAATTCCTGTAACCATGCAAAAATGGGAAATACCATTCAGCAATGAAAGCGTTTCTGCATAAAAAATAAATGTGCAGTTTTTTTCTAATAAATAATTCTTACAAACACACATTGCTGATTTCATTTATATCAGTTCAGCAACAGAAACTTTTTTTGAAACTAATATTTTATTTGCTTTGAATTGGCTGTTTAGTTCTCTACCTTACTATTG
>JBEBHT010000215.1:0-7273 GCA_040081135.1 Lacibacter sp.
TGAACAGTGGGAACTGGGAATTAAGAACGATCCCGGTTATGCAGGTAACTATTATTATGCTTCCCGTTATTATTCTTTTACTGCCGATAAAGTATGGGCACTGGTGTACGGTGAAATTTTTGTAAACATGGAAAGCTACAGCAGCAAAACAGCAGAGATCAAAAACATGCTGCTCGATGGGTATAAAAAATTCTTTGTAGTTGATCCTAAAGCAAAGCCATCCAAAGTAAAGAATGAATTTACCGAAGCATTTACAGCAGTAATGAATCAGAATAGTGCTGTGACCAACAGTGGTATTACAACCGAATCATTAACGATGCTGCGGACAAGATTTTTGTTAGACTGGAGTAAACAATATGCAGCAAAGTTTCCTTTCCGTTTGTTCGATCATCAGAAACAGTTGCTGCAGGAAGGAATGTTTGATGCTTACAACCAGTGGATCTTTGAAGCGGCAGGTGATTTGGCAAAATACCAAAGCTGGACAAAGTTGAATGCTGATCAGTATAACGAGTTTACCCGTTTTCAAAAATCGAAATTATTTAAAGTGCCGACGGGCCAGTATTATAGAATGGCGAATTAACGGAAGAAGTCCTGCTGAAAAGCGGGATTTTTTTATGAATTGTATTGCTTAAATCTCCTTAACTTGATTACCGGAACAGGCGCCACCTGTTTTTTTATTTTCTACTTAATTGCATGCTATATGAACCCAAAAAGACTATTTGATTGCATTGATCTGCAATTGGAAAAATTTCACAAAGAGGATATGTTTGCCGCTAAAGAAGAAGGCGGCATCTGGCATAAGTACAGTACAGCCGATGTAAAAGAAATTGTTGATAAACTGGCAGCTGGCCTGGTTCATCTCGGCATCAGTGGTCATGATATGAGCATTGAACGGAGGGATAAGATTGCCATCATCAGCAATAACCGTCCAGAGTGGATGTTCCTTGATATGGCCGTACAAAAAGCAGGAGCTATTCTTGTGCCTATCTATCCAACACTGGCTGTAGGCGAACTGGAATTTGTACTGAATGATGCAGAAATAAAATTAGTGTTTGTGAGCGATCAGGAACTGTATGATAAAGTACAGAGCATCCGCAGCAAAACTCCAACCGTTCAGGCGGTGTATACCTTCAATAACCTGCAACCTGCTTTGAACTGGAGAGAGATCATGAGTAAAGCAACTGCAGAAAGTCTTGTTGCTTTAAAATCCATTTCTGAGAAAGTAGGTTATGAAGATATGGTAACAATTATTTACACATCGGGTACAACCGGAACTCCAAAAGGTGTAATGCTGAGTCATAAAAATCTGCTGAGTAATGTACTGTCCAGCAGCGAAGTATTTGCAGAGTTCTGTACGCCGGCAGATAAAGCATTGAGCTTTCTTCCACTCAATCATATTTTCGAACGGATGGTCACTTATATCTATCTCTTTAATGGTGTTTCTGTTTACTACGCACAAAGCCTTGATACGATTGGTGATAATTTAAAAGAAGTGCAGCCTGCAGTTTTTACAACTGTACCAAGATTGCTGGAGAAAGTATATGAACGTATTATGGGCCGTGGACAGGAGTTGACAGGGTTGAAACGCAAATTATTTTTCTGGGCTGTAGATGTAGCAGGAAAGTATGAAGTTGGTAAACACCAGGGCTTTATCTACAATACAAAACTTGGCATTGCCAATAAACTCATCTTTAATAAATGGCGTGAAGGTTTGGGTGGAAAGGTAAAAGCAATTGTTACCGGCGCAGCTGCCTGCCAGGTAAGGTTGCTGAAAATATTTTCTGCAGGGAAAATGCCAATCATGGAAGGCTATGGATTAACAGAAACCTCACCTGTAATTTCTGTAAACCGTTTTAATGAAAAGAACAGGAAGTTTGGAACTGTTGGTACGGTGATTAAAGGTGTGGATGTAAAAATTGCTGAAGATGGAGAGATCTGCTGTAAAGGTGATAATGTGATGATGGGTTATTATAAACGTCCTGATCTTACTGCTGAGGTAATTGATAAGGATGGGTATTTCCATACGGGTGATATAGGTATTATGGAGGATCATAAATTTTTAAAGATCACCGACCGTAAGAAGGAGATCTTTAAAACAAGCGGCGGTAAGTATGTGGCACCGCAGCCTATTGAAAATAAAATGAAAGAAAGTCCTTTTATTGAACAGATGATTGTGGTTGGTCCCGAACGAAAATTTGCCGGTGCCTTAATTGTTCCTTCATTCGAGAATCTGAAAGAGTGGGCCAAGCAAAACAAGATCAGCTTTGGAACCATTCATGATTTAGTGCGCCATCCTGCAGTGCTTGAAATGTACAAACATGTGGTGGAAGAATTTAACCAGCAGTTTAATCATGTGGAACAGATTAAAAAATTTGAACTCTGTCCCACAGAATGGACAGTTGACGGCGGTGAGTTAACTCCTACACTGAAACTGAAACGGAAAGTGATCACAGAAAAATATAAAGATGCAATTGAACGCATTTATGATTAACAGAATCCTCCCGTTTACGGGAGGATTTTTTTTAGAGATAAACCTTTTTTCACAAACCTAAATCATTCTATCTTCGCACCATGCTTCCAAAATTTAAACGCATCCTCCTCAAGCTTTCCGGCGAATCATTAATGGGCGATAAGAACTTCGGGATGGATTCCAAAGTAATTACACAATACGCAAAAGACATCAAAAGCATTATTGAATTGGGCGTACAGGTAGCCATTGTAATTGGCGGGGGTAATATTTACCGTGGTATGAACGAAGCAGAAACAGGAATTGAAAGGGCACATGGTGATTATATGGGGATGCTGGCAACAGTGATTAATGGAATGGCTTTACAGGCCGGTTTGGAAAAAGCAGGTGTGTACACCCGTTTGCAGAGTGCCATCAAAATGGAACAGATCGCAGAACCCTACATCCGCCGCCGTGCCATCCGCCATTTGGAAAAAGGCCGTGTGGTGATCTTTGGCGCCGGTACAGGTAATCCTTATTTTACAACAGATACAGCAGGATCATTAAGAGCAATTGAAATCAATGCCGATGTAATTCTGAAAGGAACAAGAGTTGATGGAGTTTATACGGCCGACCCGGAGAAAGATAAGACTGCTACAAAATATGAAACCATTACTTTCCAGGAATGCCTGGGGAAAAACCTGCGGGTAATGGATATGACAGCCTTTACACTTTGCATGGAAAACAATCTGCCTATCATTGTATTTGACATGAATAGACCCAATAACCTGAAACGTGTAGTAACAGGCGAAAAGGTTGGAACACTGGTTACCGGTTAACTATACACAGCTTTCTCTCGTTTGGGGAAAAATATTTTCAGAATCAAATTCTGCGGTTCTTCTTTTGATGCTAACTTCAAAATGCAGTTTTTTTCTGCTATTTTGCATTAAACACGTTCACATGCCCACCACTTTACTTGCTATCCAGATTTCACTTCCTGAAATCATCATGTTCCAGATTGGTGCATTGGTGTTGGGATTTGTGATTCATTATTTCTGGAATATGCGGCATGGCAGCCAGTTTGATCATGAAGTGGATGTAGAAAAATATGAGAAAGAGGCGCATGACTGGAGGATGAAATATTACAATATCCTGGAGCATCAGAAAGAAACCGGCGATAATTTACAAAAGGAGCTGGACGAAATAAAGGAGAATGAAAAGATCCTGATAGAAGAACTGGAAGAAACAAAGGCACTGAACCGGGAACTGATGCAGAAGCAAAAAGAAACACCGGTTGCTTTTACCCCGCCACCTGCAGCAGAAGTATCAACCGGCGCTTATCTTGCTCAATTGAAAGAAGCGCAGGATCATTTATTAAAGCATAACCAGGATATCTCCAAACTGTTAAACCAGGTGGAACTGCTGGAGAAAGTGGAGCAGCAACACCAAACAACCCTGAGACAGAATGTTGATTTAAGTGAACAGATGCAGCAGCTCCGCAGATCACTTACAGAAAAAGAACAGGAGCTGAATAATATCCGCCAGCAAACAGAACTTACACAGGAAATGAAGAGCCGTTTAAATACGGCTTACGATGAGTTCAATGAAATACAATCGAAGCTGCAAAAAGTAGAACAGCAACTTGCGGTACCGCAAGGAAATACATTTAAGAATGATGAGCTGGAAGAAGCCAATCATCTACTGTCAGTTGAAGTAAAAGACCTGCGGACGAAACAAAAGGATTTGGTGGATGAGAATGCCAAACTGAGCCAGCTGGTAACCGAAATAGAGAGTAAACTCAAGGAAGCAAACCTGCAGCGGCAGCAGCTCAGCAAACGGAATGAATTTCTGGAAGAGCTGAACAAAGACCTGCAGCATGTTTCTGATCATAACAAGAAACTGGAATCGCAGTTATCACGCCTCAGTGAAATTGAATCGATGCTGGCCCGTATTTCCAGCGGGGGCAATCAATAAACGATCTGCATTTTCAACAGTAACATTAGAAGCTCTGACTTCATAAAATAAAAAAGACGAAGCATTCCTGTAAAGAAATACTTCGTCTTTTATCTGTGTGTACTTACGCTTTTTTCTCTTCTTTTTTCGGAGCCGCTTTCTTCACAGCATTTGCAGGACGGCTTTTGCCGAATGATCCCTTAAAACGCTTTCCTTTTGCTGTTTTTTTATCACCTCTACCCATAATAATGATTATTTGATGTTTAATTTAAAATGAAGGTAACAGAAATACTGCGTTCTTCAAAAACCTGTAAAAAAAGAGCAGGAAACGTACTGCTTCCTGCTCCTTTTGAAGAATGTCAGAAATTAGAGTTTTCCAGCCAATTCTTTTCCAGCTTTAAACTTAGCAACTTTTTTAGCTTTAATTTTTATTGTTGCACCTGTTTGAGGGTTACGACCTGTACGGGCAGCACGTTTGGTAACAGAAAATGTTCCGAAACCTACGAGTGTAACTTTACCGCCACCTTTCAATGTTTTGGTAACAGCTTCAATAAAAGAATCTAATGCAGCATTCGCTTGTGTTTTTGACACGCCGGCATCATCGGCAATCTTTGCAACTAATTCAGCTTTGTTCATAGTGAGAATTTTTTAAGTGGGACAAATATAGATGCTTTTACATTGCAACAAAATATTTTTTAAACGCAGTATTATATGGTGAAATCAGCTAAAAACCTTATGGGGTAAGGGTTGCAATGAGGTTGTAAAAAAAAGAGACGGTAAGTAAAAAAACCAAAAACAGCTGAAAGCCTTTGTCACAAGGGGTTTCAGCCTTGTTCTTTTGAAATCCTTACCTGCAAAGGGTTTAAGAGGTGTTGAGCAGAAATTGAAAACAAAAAAACCACCCGGTTATTTTCCACAATCAGTTGATAACTTGCATCACACTCCGGAAGGAAAGCATCCGGTTTGCCCACCTGTTAAATACTTTTTCTCTGAGTTCGGGAGCATATTGATCAATATATAATTCCTGTAATGTTTTGTTTTCTGCAAAATATTGTGCTGCATAAGTAGGGCCTTCTTCTTCATCTGTTTCCAGTATCCGTAAGAGTTGATAGTGAGTAAAACAACCTGTTGCAATTACTTCGGGCATATGTTCTTCCTGCATCCATTTTATCCATTCTTCATGAATGGACCAGTCAATTTTTGAGGTAACATTATAAATGATCATACGGCAATTAAGGCTTTGATTTTTTTACATCTTTTAAAAGCCCTTTTACCAGGGCAAATAACAGCAGCAAAACTAATAGAAAAACAGGCCAGATGAACCATTCCCTGAAGAATGACTGCTTACTTTTTTCAGCCTGTTGAACCGGTATAATTTTGTTTGGATATAAGAACAGAGAATTGGCTGGAATACTATCCTTAAAACGGATCAAATCGAAGTCGGGCTGCATTACGGAATCGTTTCCAATAAGTAAATGGTATTGATGATTTCCTTCCAGGTATGCTGTTGCAAAAACATTTGGTTCAGCAATAATAATTGTGTCAATAGTAAGTGGGGGGTTATCCTTGTTATGAATGACCAAAAGCAAATTTTTTGTTTTGACTGTCGGAAACTCAAAAAAGAACGGACTGTTTGTTAGCTCATAACCGGCAATTAACCGGCCAGGGTTGTTTTTTTCATCAGGCAGATAAATACCAATCTCCCTTGAATAATATTTTGGCGCACTGATTTTTAAATATAGCTGCCCTGCATGGCGAGATACAGGCTCTGTAATGGTAACAATTGTTCTGTTGCCATCTTCTTTTCTATTAAGAATAGTATTTGTGTGATTGGCAAATACAGGGGGAGGTTCAAAATAATCTTTGTTATAGATTCCTGCTTTTAAAATGTTTACCGGGTCGTTTCCCAGGTTATTGATGATTAGTTTAAAATAACGGTAATCGGATGGAGTGAAATTCAATTCCTGTATATATTCAGTTGCTGTTGTTTCATACGAACGGCTTATGAACACAGGAGAAATAATAAACCAGTTCTTTTTGTCATTGCTTCCGCTGATGACTCCTGTTCTGTTTACTTCTATGTTTTTCAGAAACAACCTGATTTTATTTACAAAACTGTCTGATGCATTTTTCAAAATCAGTTCTGTCCTTCCGCTGTCTATGATTCGATTGCTTATTATCGGAAAGTCAATTATTTGCTCTTTTGTAACAGTACCTAACCCGTTGCGGATAATATGCGGAATCCATTTTCCTGTTTCGTCTGCAATCCGGAGATCAGAAAAATCTGTTTTCAGGTGTGCTGTTATTTCAGGACTTAACCAGATAGTGTAAAAACCTGATTTGTTCATTGAATCCAGGTCAGCTTTAAACCTGAACTGTTGTGCAAACGCTGAGCTGGAAATAAACAGCAGCAAAGCCAGGCACAGGTTAAGACTTTTCTTTTTGATCATCGATGATAATTTTTTTCAAACGCTGATACATGAATGAAATAATGAGTAATAATATACCAAGCAGAATAAAGGCAGCGATTTTTCCCCCGGCAGGAATATTTCTGATATCATATAAAAACAGTTTAGCCAGGGTTACAGCAAACAAAATGATAGAACACCAGCGTAGTGGTTTAAAACTGTTTTTAAGACCCATCCACATCATAATAAAAGAACTTAATGCCCAGCTGATTGTAAGCACAGCTTTTTCATAAAGGTTGTTATAATACGAAAAATTATTTTCAACAGCATGATTTAGAAAAAGCCAGGGATACAGAAGTGAAAAACTGATTACCAGGAGATAAGCCCCTGCAAGAATATACGTAGCAGCAACCAGGGTTTGACCGGCATAATTTTTTCTGATTGATTGAATGGATTTATACATGAG
>JBEBHT010000561.1:0-1517 GCA_040081135.1 Lacibacter sp.
TTCAAGATCATTGAATACAGTCAAAAAGTTTTCAGCATTCATCGGTTCATATAACAAAAAAGGATTTACCTGTGGATGCATGTACAGGTAGAACATGATATTAAAATCGGCATGTGTTGCTTTGCGGATCATTTCATTCAAATCTGACATCTAAATTACTTACTTTGCTTTTTATATTTTATAAATTATGGCTAAAGAAAAAATCCGTTGCAGCTGGTGTTTAAAAGATGAACTGTATATGCAGTATCATGATGAAGAGTGGGGAACGCCGCAACATGATGACCGGCATTTATTTGAAATGCTTTGCCTCGAAGGTGCACAGGCAGGACTGAGCTGGTACACTATTTTGAAAAAACGTGAAAACTACCGCAAGGCATTCGATAATTTTGATGCAAAGAAAATAGCGAAGTACAGCGATAAAAAGAAAGAAGCGTTGTTACAGGATGAAGGCATTGTTCGCAACCGTTTAAAAGTGAATGCCTTTGTACTGAACGCCAAAGCATTTCTTGAAGTACAGAAGGAGTTTGGAAGCTTTGACAAATACATCTGGCAGTTTGTTGGAGATAAACCCCTTGTAAACAAAGTAAAAACAATGGGTGATGTTGCGGCTAAAACAGCCATCTCTGATACAATGAGTAAAGACCTGCTGAAGCGTGGATTCAAGTTTGTTGGCTCTACCATCTGTTATGCATTTATGCAGGCAACAGGAATGGTAGATGATCATGTGGAGGGGTGCTGGAAGAAAAACCACTGATGAAATGATTCAGTGATGATAATGATAAGGCTGTCTGTAAATCAGACAGCCTTATTTATTTTATTAACCTGCGGTTTAAAAAATCATTCGCATCAATTCATCAACTTCATCATCGGTCTAATCGTTCAGCTACTTTGCTCCAGTTTACTACATTCCAGAAAGCTGCTAAATAATCAGCACGACGGTTCTGGTATTTCAGGTAGTATGCATGTTCCCACACATCAGCACCAAGAATTGGAGTGCCTTTTACTTCAGCCACATCCATTAATGGATTGTCCTGGTTAGGAGTTGAGCTTACTTCGAGTTTACCGTCTTTTACAATCAACCATGCCCATCCACTTCCAAAACGGGTCATACCGGCTGCTGCAAATTTTTCTTTGAATGCATCAAAAGAACCAAAAGCTGCATTGATAGCATCTGCTAAAGCACCTGTTGGGACTCCACCTGCATTAGGGGCTAATGATTCCCAGAAAAAAGTATGGTTCCAGTGGCCACCACCGTTATTACGGACAGCAGGAGAAATAGTTCCGGCAACAGCAACTAACTGCTCCAGTGTTTTGCTTTCGTTGTCTGTACCTGCAACTGCTTTATTGAGATTGTCAACATAAGCCTGGTGATGTTTACCATGATGAATCTGCATGGTTAATGTGTCGATATGAGGTTCCAGTGCGTCATGTGCGTATGGAAGAGGTGCTAATGTAAATGCCATAGTATTAATTTTTAAATTGATTATTGAAAGGACAACAAATGTACAGACAGAATG
>JBEBHT010000216.1:0-7246 GCA_040081135.1 Lacibacter sp.
CGTTTCATCATATACCTATGATGCAATAGGGAGAATGGTTGCTGTTGAATCAGTATCGCAGGCTTATGCCTACCAGACAAAAGAAACTGAAAAACATCAGTGGTTTTACGACACAACCGGTTTCCCTGTAAAAATGCTGCGAATCAAAAACAATACAGATACGGTTGAAGTACAGTTTAAAGCCGATGAAAAAGGAAATGTTGCTGAAGAAGTTTGGCGCAGCAAGGGAGTTGAAACACAAGCGTACTATTATTATTACGATGAGCAGAAACGCTTAACAGATATTGTTCGCTTTAATGACCGGGCAAGAAAGTTATTACCGGATTATATTTTTGAATACAATGAGCAGGCACAGCTTACGCAAATGATCACCGTACAGTCGGGCACCAGTAATTATGTTACCTGGAAATACCAGTACAACCCGCAGGGCTTGAAAACCAGGGAAAGTATTTACAGCAAACAGAAGGAATTAATGGGCTATATCACGTACAGGTACGAATAAAAATGCGGGGCTTTTTAAAAAAAGTTGGGTGAGATGTTTTGTCAATTAGTGCTGCTTCTTTACATTTGCAACCCAATCGTTCTTTTTCAAGCGGAAGTAGCTCATTTGGTAGAGCACGACCTTGCCAAGGTCGGGGTGGCCAGTTCGAGCCTGGTCTTCCGCTCAGTTCCCGCCCAAGGCGGGATTTTTTTTCACCTTCTTGCCCCGGTGGTGGTTCCGATAGCTATCGGAATGGCAAACAACGGTGCAAAAGAAGATTGATTGAAATAAAAATATTCTGCTCCACAACATTGCCCCGGTGGTGGAATTGGTAGACACGCAGGACTTAAAATCCTGTGACCCGCAACGGTCGTAACGGTTCAACTCCGTTCCGGGGCACATTGAAAGCAACGAAAGTTGCTTTTTTTGTTTCTCCTATTTCCATTCAAATCAGGTGTCAGATTCATCTTATTGTAAAAGCTAATCTGTATCATCTTCTCCCTTGCAGAAACATCTTAGGTTTGTCAGTAAAAAAAATCAACTCCAAAACACTGTACTTATGCGAAAACTATTTCCCTTGCTCCTCTTCATCACATTTGTTATACTGAGTGTAAACAGCTTTGCTATTGCACCTGTTTCATCAATTGGCACTCCAAACAAAACAGAATCGGTGGCAGATGCAGGGCTTTCAAAAGAAGCATTGATGCAGATTGCTCAAATGAAACAGTTTGCCGGAATGACTTTAAAGCAATATGAAATTGTAAGAGGCCGGAAATTAAACTTTATAGAACGCTTTGCTTTTCATGCTGCACAACGCAGGGCAAAACATTTGCTGAAGAAGCATACATATGGTGACGACTTTACATTTTTACAAAAACTCTCCTGGTTCCTGAAAGGTTTTGTGTTAGGACCCATTGCCCTTTTGCTTGGCTATTTGCTTTTACAGGATGAAGAAAGAGAACTGATTAAATGGATATGGTATGGTTTTGCGGCATTGATTGTAACGGTATTGATTATTGCGTTGGTAACAATACTTTAAAAAGTACATCTGGTGTACTTACCAGTAAGGATGAAACAGAAATATGAAGATTTTTTTTATAATTTCCTCTCAGGTTTCTTGCTTATGAAAAAAACAGTAAGGGCGAAAATTTCTAATTAATTATTATATGAAATCAACAGCAATACTATTATTTAGTTTGTTAATTGGATCAGTAGTGCATAGTCAAAATTGCAAAATATTAGATAAGGCATCATTTTTCCGAAGTATAAAATTTGGGGATCAATTGCCGCAAAACCTACTTTCAACTTGTTCAAATGATGGAAAGCAAGGCTCTGTTTACAGTTTACATTTCGAAAATTTAGATAAGAAGTGTAAAAAGAAATACTCAAACCTATTTAAATTATCTTCTTTAGTATTTTCTCATTTGATACTAACTACAAATGAGAAAGGGCAAATTTATTCTATTTATTTATGGCATTTTTTAGATAACTCAAATCAGATAGACTCGGCAAATAATCGGCCACCTGATGGATTTACCAACCTTTTCAATAAAATGGTATCGTTGTATGGACAACCGACAACAATAGAAAACAAAGTCAGTTCTGATCCTTTTGTCAATAAAATGAATGGAATAACACGAAGAATAAGTTGGGAATGTAATGGTACTAGATTGCTAATGAATGTGACTTACGGATCAAATAAGAATGCTACTAACATAGTAAATGTTGAGATTATAAATAGGAATTTCCAATCAGTACCGGCTGAAATAAGAACGGTTCAATAGTGAATGATAGGAAATTTCTTCCCACCCGAGTCTTCTTAAAAAACAAATCATTAAATAAAAGATGTCTCAGGCGAGTCTCGGCTTCGGGCCTGAGTTTAGCCGCCTGACTCGCCGTAATTAAAAGATGTATTCCCAACTTAGAACGGCGAGTCCAGCAACCAACACACAACGCTATTGCCGAGACTCGCCTATGAACTCTGAATGATTATCCTTTCAATCCTGTTAATCCCATAAATCCCGGTTCAGACAATTAGCTGCGAAGAATTCCTGAAGTACAAGTGTGCGACGCAACAAACGATCCAATGAAAGTATTCAGCCGACTTCAACCCAATAAAAAAACCGCCTTTGGGCGGTTTTCTCTATTAAAGAAGAATCTCTTATTTATACTTTGGTGTGTACAATGTACTTTCAGGCACTTCTACATTTGGCTTACCTGCGTAACGTGAACTGTACAGTTTGTAGCATCCGCCGAGTAAAAGGGCTGCAACGCAAAACAATTGTACATAAAACAGAAAACGGGATGAAATAACCCAGTTACTGGTAATATCCTTATGCTTTTGATCAATAATTTCCTGTGCCATGTTGGTTTATTTTCGTTGCAAATGTAAGGGATGATCGGAAACATCCGGTTATTTGATCTTCACAATTTCAGAAAAAATTCTTGTTTTTTCTATGAAATACTTCCACACAATACTCCCCCCGTAAACCCCCTGTAACGGAGCATATCCGATCTTGTCCTTTTTCTGTTCGCCTAGGAACCAGGCGGCAAAGGCAAAGTGTGCTTTGTACACCGCTTTCCAGTAATTAGTATTTCCTGTGCTGAGCAGGGTTTTCCATGCTGAGATGGCATCTAAACAAATCCGCAGCGGCAGCTTCCAGATCAATTGCTCTAAAGGCATGTTGCGGGTGATCATGATGAGGTTGTTCCGGAAGTTGAGATATACTTTCAGCGGATTACCTGTTGGCAATGTACCGCCTCCTACATGGTACACCACCGATTGCGGACAAACATATATGAGATAGCCGGCCCGCTGCATGCGCCAGCAAAGATCAATTTCTTCCTGGTGTGCAAAAAAGAACTCTTCAAACCCACCCAGCTCATGATACAACTCTGCTTTTACAAACATCGCTGCACCGCTTGCCCAAAAGATGGGAGCATTATCATTGTACTGACCATGATCTTTTTCAAGCACATCAAACACTCTTCCTCTTGAAAATGGATAACCCAATGCATCAATCCATCCTCCCGATGAACCCGCATACTCAAACATTTCTTTGTTCTGATAAGAAAGGATTTTCGGCTGACAGGCTGCAATCTTACTGTTGGCTTCCATCAGTTCTATGATGGGTTCAATCCACCCGGCTTCCACTTCCACATCACTGTTTAAAAGCACATAATAATCAGCCTTGATTTGCTGCAGGAAAAAATTATAGCCTCCTGCGAATCCATAATTCTTGCTGCTGGTAAGAATTTCAACCGTTGGAAACTGCTGCTGCAAAAATGCAACTGAATCATCGGTTGATCGATTATCGGCAATAATGATCCGTTTGTTGATATAAGTTGATGCAATGACGGAAGGGAGGAACTGTTGCAGGAATTTTTGACCATTCCAGTTTAAAATAACAACAGCAACAGAGGGTTGATGGGACAAGTGTGAAAATATTTTTTCAAAAATAGCTGTTGCCAGCCAAACCTTGTCTAAATTAGGCGCATGCTTTTTCAATATTTTAACTGGCGCACACTTTTAGCACTCATTGCTATTGGTATTGTTACAGGAACCATCTTCTATTCCAATTACCTGGCAACACAAATTGCAAAAGATGAACGGGTAAAAGTGGAACAGTGGGTGGAAGCCGGGAAATTCCTGATCAATGCACCGGTTGATGCGGATACCAAACTGCCTTCCCTCATCCGAAACGAACAGAAATCGATCCCCATTATTGAAACAGATGAGAAAGACAGCATCGTGAGTTTTATCAACATTGATTCAGCAAAAGCAGCAGCTGATAAAGATTATGTGCAGAAAAAACTGAAACTGTTTAAAACACAAAACAACCCGATCATTCTTGAAGTAAACAAAGAGCCTCTGCTCATTAATAAATATTATTACGGGCATTCGCAGGTGCTGCTGCAGGTACAGTACTACCCCATTGTGCAATTATTTATAGTGGCCTTGTTTATCATCATTACCATTTTTTCCCTGCAGGCAAGAAACAAATCAACCCAAAACCAGGTATGGGCGGGTATGGCCAAGGAAACAGCGCACCAGTTGGGCACCCCTGTTACTTCTTTACAGGGATGGGTTGAAATGCTGAAAGAAAATACCGGTAATGAACAGATTGCTGCAGAAATTGAAAAAGATGTGAAACGGTTACGGCTTGTAAGCGACCGTTTTGGCAAGATTGGCAGCACCCCACAGCTTGAACCAAACAATGTGGTGAGGCAGGTGGAAGAAATGGTAGAGTATATCCGTAAGCGTACAACCGAGAAAGTACATCTCGAAGTAAAAAGAGACCAAGCCGATATGATTGCTTCTATCTCACCTCCTTTGTTCGACTGGGTAATTGAAAACTTATTAAAGAATGCGCTGGATGCAATGGATGGCAAAGGATCCATTATTGTTGAAATGACAGAAGAAGAACGCACCATCATCATTGATGTAACAGATACAGGCAAGGGAATTGCTTTTCAAAATATCAGCCGAGTATTTAAGCCGGGCTTCACCACCAAAAAGCGTGGATGGGGATTGGGGCTTTCGCTGAGTAAGCGAATCATTGAACAATACCACAAGGGCCAGCTGTATGTAAAACATTCAGAGTTGGGAAAGGGCACAACCTTCAGGATTGTGTTGAAGAAATAGAGAAAAGCTATAAGCTACCCGCTGCAAGCAATACTGCATCGTTATCAATTTTACATCTTTGAGCTTCTTAAAATAAATTTGACGGGGTCGGGCAGTCATTTTACATTTGCTGCCCGCAAGCCCGGGTGTTGAAATTGGTAGACAAGCCACTTTGAGGTGGTGGTGTTCGAAAGGACGTGCTGGTTCGAATCCAGTCCCGGGCACGAATAAAAGGCAATTCATTTTGAATTGCCTTTTATTATTTCTCCAATCAAGTACAGGTTTCAGCAGGGAAGAATAACTGATTTCATCTGTATACGATTTAACCGTTACAGAATTACATTTCTCTTTATTCTGATACTTTAATTACCCATACATGATCTGTACTGCTTTTAAGAGAAGCAGGAATGGTAATTTCAACTGCATTATCTTTTGTTTTCCAGCTGAGTTTTTGTTTGCTGCCCAACATCTGCAGCTTTGCATTTTTTGACAGTGGAATTTTTGTGAGCCTTGCATTGTCTTTGGGAAACTCAAAGAAGAAAATATATTTTGTTTTACCGTCTTTTGATTGTGTATAACGAACAGATTCTCCTTCATTAAACGAAGTAAAAATTCTTGAACCATAAATTGCTTCTCCATTCACTTTCATCCACGCCCCGATTTCTTTCAAACGCTGATAAGCAGCAGGATCAAGTTCACCATCAGGACCGGGACCAATGTTCAGTAAATAGTTACCGCCTTTGCTTACAATATCCACCAGCTTTTCAACAAGCTCATTGGTTGGCTTATATACGTCGTTGGGAACATAACTCCAGCTGTTAGCCATCGTCATACATGTTTCCCATGGATAAGGCAGGCCTTCATCGGGTATATGCTGTTCAGGTGTAAGATAATTCTGTTGTTCACCGGGTACTGCCCTGTCAACCACAATCAACTTTGGTTGTTTGGCCCTCACTTCTTTCACGAGCAAAGGCATATTGATATCCTGGCTTTGCGGATTACGGGCCCAGCGGCTACCGTCTTCAATTTCCAGTAAAGTCTCTTTTACTTCTTCATCCGTTTTTTTCCGTACCCAACCACCATCTAACCAGAGTATATCCAGCTTTCCGTAATCACTCACCAGTTCATTAATTTGATTGTGTGTATAGTCTGTAAATTTTTTCCATTGCTCCGGGTATTTCTGAATAGAATAATTAGCATTCCTGTCGCTTGCCGGGAATTTTTTCCACCAGTAATAATCACTGTGCCAATCCGGCTTTGAAAAATAAGCGCCGATCCAGAAGTCTTCTTTTCTGAAAGCAGAAAATATTTCTTTGGTGATATTGCTCCTGGGATTGGTGGAGAAAGGAGTACCCGGATCGGAAATTTTATAATCGGTGTACTTACTGTCGAACATACAAAACCCATCATGATGTTTGGTTGTAAACACCATGTATTTCATACCCGCTTCTTTTGCTGCTGCGGCCCATTTTTCGGGGTTAAACTGTAACGGGTTGAATGTGGTTTTGAGATTCTCGTATGCTGTTACATAACCATTGTAACTATCCGATACTCCCTGCTTTCTTCCACCGGTTGCCCAGCCAAGATCTTCAGGACAAATACTCCAGCTTTCAACAATTCCCCACTGACTGTATGTTCCCCAATGCATGAGCAAACCAAATTTCAAATCCTTCCATTCTTCCAGCCGGTGCTGAATGGCTGTATCAGGATCGGGATAATAATCTTTATGCTGTGCATTCACAGTAATGCTAAAAGCAAGCAGCAATAAAATATGAATCACTGATTGATTTAATTTACACGATTTCATTTTTATACATTAATAAGTGAGTATGAAATAAAATATAACTATCAAATGAACAACACTCCTTTAGATGCCCTTAAATAATTACTCTTTTTTTATTGAATATTGTTGGCCTTACTGCCAACGAAACTTTTGTTCAACCCATTTTATTTTATAATTACTTCATCTATAAAAATATGCGAGGGTGAGCCCACTGATTCATGCCAAGCAGGTAAGGCGCCCCCGGTTACAGCTTTTACCCTGATATACCTTGCACTGGTATTCACTTCTTTTCCTAATTCCTGCACGGCAGGTCCGTGTACATCTTTTGAGACAGTATTGACAACTGTTATTAAAGGCT
>JBEBHT010000217.1:0-7232 GCA_040081135.1 Lacibacter sp.
CGGAAGGATAAAAGTTCTTTTCCAGTTGAAGTAAACGCCGACTTTATACGCAACAGCGAAGGAGAACCTGTAAAACTGATTCTTTCAATCCGTGACATTACTCAACGTAAACGGTCAGAACAGGCATTAATAGAAAGTGAAACTAAATACCGTGAACTGGTTGAAAATTCGCCTGATTCAATCGTTATTTACCAGGAAGGGAAAGTGGTGTTTGTGAATAATGAAACGGTTCGTTTAATGGCTGCAGAAACTAAGGCGCAGCTGATCGGAAAATCCGTACTTGATTTTGTTCACCCCGATTACCGCCCATTTGTTATAACAAGGATGAAAACAGCAGCTGCAGAAGGAACTATTTTGCCAATGGCTGAAGAGAAATTTATAAACCTGGAAGGAACTGAAATTGACGTGGAAGTAAAAGCATTGCCCATTGTAAATCAAAACAAACCGGCCGTTCAATTAATTATTCGGGATATTACCGAAAGCAAAAAGGCGGAACTGCTGAAACAGGAAGCCGTAGATCGCTTACTTAAAATTTCAAGCAGAATTCCCGGTGTTATTTATCAATACAGATTGCGCCCAGATGGTACAAGTTGTTTTCCGTATGCAAGTAACAATATAAAAGACATTTACCAGGTAAATCCTGAAGATGTAAAGGAAGATGCATCAAAGGTTCTGGCAATCATACATCCCGACGATTTGGATAGAGTGATGAGTTCAATTCTTGATTCAGCAAAGAACCTGTCACAGTGGAAATATGAATACAGAGTTCATTTCCCCGACAAATCAATTCATACATTATATGGAAATGCAATTCCGCAAATGGAAGCAGATGGCTCTGTTCTCTGGCATGGATATATTTCAGATATAACCGAACGCAAAGAAGCTGAAAAAGAACTGGCCTATGAGCAATATCTGATGAAGGAGTTAATGGATCATATTCCTGATAACATTTATTTTAAAGATTATGAAAGCCGTTTCATCAGGATCAACAAAGCGCTTACCGACTATTTTGAATTAACTGACTCACAACAGGCAACAGGAAAAACTGACTTTGATTTTTTTAATAATGAACATGCTGTAAAGGCATTCAATGAGGAACAGGAAATCATCAAAACAGGGCAGCCTTTGAGCATTGAAGAAAAGGAAGTAAAGAAAGATGGCAGTGTAAAATGGACTCTGTCAAATAAATTACCTCTTCGTAACAGGGAAGGTGTTATCATTGGCACTTTTGGAATATCAAAAAATATTACCGAACGTAAAGAACAGGAACTTGCGTTGCAGGCTTCACAGCAAATAACAAAAGATATTATTAATACCATTCCAGTGCGGGTTTTTTGGAAAGACCGGGATCTGAAGTACATGGGCTGTAACGAAATTTTTGCAAAAGATGCAGGGTTGAATGATTCCGCTGATGTTATTGGCCACGATGATTATTCTATGGGTTGGAAAGAGCAGGCTGATTTGTACCGCAGCGATGACATCCAGGTTATTGAAAGCGGGGTTGCAAAATTGAATATTGAAGAAGTTCAGACAACTCCCGATGGGAAAACAATCACCCTTTTAACAAGCAAGATTCCTCTGCGTAATACAAGTAATGAGATTATTGGCGTGCTGGGAACTTATATTGATATCAGTGCAAGAAAAAGCGCAGAAGAGGAACTTAGGGAAAGTGAAGAAAAATGGCGGAAACTAGTAAACAGCATACCCGATTTTATTGCTTTACACGATCTGGATGCAAAGTTTACATTCTTAAATCATTATGCGGAAGGCTTTTCTGAAAAAGATGTTGTGGGAAAAAGCCTGTACGATTTCATATCACAGGAATCAAGGAAAGAATACAGTCAGTATTTTGAAGCATGTATAAAAACCAATGAAACAAAATTTTTCAATCATAGAGCATACGGTGATAATGGAGCCATCAGAACCTATGAAAACGTATTAGTGCCAATTGTAAATAAGAACGGGGAAGTGGTTAACGTTATGGCCATTGCTAAAGATATTACAGACCGTTTACTTACAGAAGAAGCTATTAAAACAAAGGCCGATCAACTGGAACGTACCGGTGAAATTGCAAAAGTTGGCGGCTGGGAATATGATCTGCGCACAAAGAAACGATTCTGGTCAAAAGAAACCTGCAGTATTCTTGAAATATATCCTTCAGTGACACCTGAATTTGATACCAGTCTCAATTATAGTTTTTATACTCCCGAATCATTTAAAATCATTCAGGCTGCAGTGGATGAAGGAATTGTGAGTGGAAAATCTTACGATCTGGAACTGCAAATGAAAACCGCAAAAGACAATATTATCTGGGTAAGGGAACAGGGCACTTTTTTAAAAGAGGAAGGCAAGGTGGTAAAACTATTCGGTGTTATTCAGGATATAACAGAACGTAAAAGAACCGAAGAGGCGCTGCGTTCAGCTCATCAGAGTTATTTCGATATTTTTAATTCATCTTCAGAAGCTATTTATATACTGGATGAAACAGGAACCTTTATTGACGTAAATAAAGGGGCAGAAGAAATGTACCTGTTTACAAAAGAAGAGCTGATAGGCCAAACACCGGCAAGCGTTGCTGCTCCCGGTTTGAATGACCTGACAGAGATTCTGCGATTGCTGCAATCAGTTAGAACAACAGGTATTGCAGTTCGCTTCGATTTCTGGGCAGTACGCAAAAATGGTGAAGTTTTTCCGAAAGAAGTGATTGTTAACAGGGGAACTTATTTTGAAAAGAATGTTTTGATTGCAACCGCAAGAGATATTACAGAACGCAAAGTAGCAGAAGACATCATCAGGGCCAGCGAAGAGCGTTACAAATCAATTATTGCCGCATCTCCCGATGGAGTAGTAATTACTGATCTGGAGGGAAGTGTTTTAATGGCATCGCCTGTATCATTGCAAATGTTTGGGATCAAAAAGGAAGAAGAATTGTCAGGGCAATTAATTACTGATTATATTCTTCCTGCAGACAGACAGACAGCAACGAATAACATTGCACTCATGTTCCAGGGTGTAATGACGGGTTTGGGTGAATACAGGGCAGTGCGTAAAGATGGAACGGTTTTTTATATGGAGGTTAATGCAGAATTTATAAGAGATGAGGAAGGCGATCCCCTGCAAATGGTATTTATTGTTCGTGACATTACCTTACGTAAACTGGCTGAAGAACAATTGAGAGAAAGTGAACATTTCCTGAATGAAACGCAGCGGGTATCAAGAATTGGAAGTTATAAACTGGATATCAAAGAAGGACTATGGGAGTCTTCTTTAGTACTGAGAAATATGTTTGGCATAAAGACAAACGGAAAATTTGGTATAGAGTACTGGCAATC
This sequence comes from Lacibacter sp., assembly GCA_040081135.1. Classification (GTDB taxonomy): domain Bacteria; phylum Bacteroidota; class Bacteroidia; order Chitinophagales; family Chitinophagaceae; genus Lacibacter. The sequence goes on from JBEBHT010000217.1 coordinate 3,333, forward strand.
CTTTATACATCCAGACTGTAAAGAGAAGATGCATACATACCTGCTGAATGATGTGATTGGAAAAAAGCAACGGTTTGATAAGGAATACAAAGTAGTCAATCAATTAAACGGAAAAGAATACTGGGTTCATGGTATAGGTGACCTTGAACTGGATGAAAATGGATTGCCGGTTAAAATGATCGGCACCATTCAGGATATTACCGAAAAGAAAGAAGCAGAAGAAGCACTTCATGCAAAAGATAAATTATTCAGGGCATTGATTGAGAATGGTAACGATGGGGTTGTTATTCTCAATGCATGGGGAGTATTCAAATATATTGCCCCCTCTATTAAAAGTGTACTTGGATATAATGAAGAAGAACTTCTCAATACCAGCCTGCTTGACATTACCCACCCTGATGATTATGATAAGTCGGTTGAGATTTATAAAGAAGTTCTTGCAAATCCCGTGTTATATACTCCTGAATTTATTCCAAGAATAAAACATAAGGATGGCAGCTGGCGAAGTATTGCCGGAGCTATGAATAATTTAGTAAATGACCCACTGGTAAAAGGTATTATTGGTAATTTTCGTGATGTAACACAGCAGGTGCTTACCGAACAGGCAATCAGGGAAAGTGAAATAAAATATCGTTCCCTCATTGATAATGCAGGAGATGCCATTGCCATTTTTGATAAAGAAGGAAATGTGCTTGATGTGAACGCAACGGGTTTAAATATGTTAGGATTTTCAAAAGAAGAAATTTTAAAACGAAAAGTTACAGACTTCTTTATGCAGGAAGAAATGGATGCCATTCCAATTACCTATCCTAAACTTCAGCCAGGCGAATCAACATTAAGGCAACGGAATTTTATTAATAAAAATGGAACACTGGTTTTGGCTGAAGTAAAATCACAGATGCTGCCCGATGGTAAGTTTCTTTCCATAATAAGGGACATTACAGAAAGGATTCAGGCACAGGAAAACCTGCGGCGGGAAAAAGAGCTTTCAGATTCTATTATCTACAGGCTGCCCGGTTTGTTTTATCTCTATGATGAAGATGGACATTTCATCCGATGGAATAAGAATTTCGAAATAGTATCTGGCTACAGCAATGAAGAAATAAAGACAATGAGGCCCATTGATTTTTATAGTAAAAAGCATCATTATATTGTCAGTAATCGTATCAAAACTGTTTTCGATAAGGAATCGCCGGGTTCTGAAGTGGATTTGATCACAAAACAGGGAACTAAAATTCCATTTTATATTAATTCATTTACCATAGAGTATGAAGGAAAGCGATGTCTTACAGGAATTGGAATTGATTTAACGGCAAAACGAAAAGCCGAAATGGAGGTTGCAGAGAAGACTGCACAATTGGAAAACCTGAGTGATAATTTGCCCGAAACTATGATGTACCAGATTGCACTTGAACTGGATGGGCAGGTACATTTTACATACTTAAGTAAGGCAATTGAACTATTGACAGGTAAAACAGCAGAAGAAGTGATGAATAACTCACTGCTCCTTTATGAAATAATTCTGGAAGAAGACAGGCAGAGATTGGCGGAAGCAGAACAAGCTTCGTTCCTGACAATGTCAGTAATGAATATTGACGTGCGGATGCGTGCATCAAATGGCAATACCAGGTGGATAAATCTTCGATCAGTACCACGTAAATTGAAAGACGGGAGAGTTGTATGGGACGGGGTACATTCTGACATTACAGAGCGGAAATCTACAGAGGAGCAGTTGCGGATTTCGGAAGGAAATTATTCTTCTTTAGTGAATACGATTGAAGGAATTGTTTGGGAAGCAGATGCAAAAACAACACAGTTCAGTTTTGTAAGCAAACAGGCAGAGCAGATTTTGGGCTACCCGGCAGAACTCTGGATCACAGAGTGGGATTTCTGGCCCAATCATGTATTTGAAGCAGATCGTGAATGGGCCATGGCCTATTGTGCAAAATTTACAAAAGAAAAAAAATCGCATGATTTTGAATACCGTATGGTGGCTGCTGATGGCCGTATTGTTTGGTTGCATGATATTGTAACAATTGTTGTTGAAAACGATGAGCCTGTAAAAATGAGAGGCTTAATGATTGATATTACAGAACAGAAGAAAGCGGAAGGTGAGTTGAAGAAATCCAACCGATTATTTTCTTTTGTGAGTGAAATTAATCAAATGATGGTAAGGTTAAAGGATGAGGAAACAGTGATAAAGGAAATATGCCGTATTGCTGTTAATTTCGGAAATTTTGAAATGGCCTGGGTTGGAATGGCTGATATGCAAAAAAAGCTCATTGTTCCAAAGGCATTTGCCGGCAAAGAGCAGGGATATCTTTCTGAAATAAAAGCGGTTTCAATAGCAGAGGACGTTCCGGAAGGGAAGGGCCCGATCGGTTACTGTTTCCGTGAAGGGACAACTTTTTTTACAAATGATATTGAGCATGATCCCCGTATGGCTTTATGGAAATCAAAAGCGCTCAAAAGAGGTTACCGGTCATCAATCGCTTTGCCGATTAAAAAATTTGGCAAAACCCATGGAGTTTTTACATTGTATGTAACAGTAAAAAATTATTTTAATAAGGAAGAAGTTGAATTGCTTGAAGAAGTAGCAGGTAATCTTTCTTTTATACTTGAGAGCTTTGAGAATGAAAAAATGCGTGTAAGTGCTGAAAAGAAAATAGCCGATTACAGGTTTGCCCTTGATCAATCTTCTATTGTAGATGTTTCAGACAGTAAGGGTGTTATTCGATATGCCAATGAGAATTTCTGCCGTATTTCGGGTTACAGCCTCAATGAGCTGAAGGGTAAGGATCACCGCATACTCAAATCGGGCTACCATAGTAAAGAACATTATATAAACTTATGGGAAACTGTAACAGCCGGTAAAGTATGGCGGGCAGAGGTGAAGAATAAAGCGAAAGACGGTTCTTACTACTGGGTTGATTCAACTATTATTCCTTTTTTAGATGATAATGGGAAACCTTTTCAGTTTATTACAATCCGTTCAGACATAACAAAACGAAAAGAGGCCGAAACGCAGATTCTGAATGCCCTTGAGCGGTATGATATTCTTTCAAAAGCTACCAGCGATACCATTTGGGATTGGGATGTGCTGAACAATATGATTATTTATAACCAGGGAATTGTAAAAAACTTTGGTTATAAAGTAACGAAAGTGAAAAATGTAAAAGAATGGTGGGATATGAACATTCATCCCGACGACAGAGAGAAAGTACAGGAGGAATTTGAAAAAGCGTTTCAAAAAAGAAAGTCTGTAGTACAGGTTGAATACCGGTACCGTTCTGCTGACGGGAACTACAGACATATTCTTGACCGTGCCTTTATCATTTTTGGTGCCAATAAAAAGCCTGAAAGAATGATTGGTTCTATGCAGGATATTACCAATGAAAAAGAGATTGCCATCAGAATTGAAAAGGAAGTGATTGATGCACAGGAAAGAGAGTGGAACCAGATTGGAATGGAACTGCACGATAATGTGAACCAGATTTTAGCAGCCTCCATGCTGTTAATGGGATTGGGAAAAGAAAAAATGGAGAGAGGACTTGATGCTGCTTCCATTATAAATGAAAGTGAAAAGCATGTGGGAGAAGCGATTGCTGAAATCAGGAGACTTTCGCATCAGCTGGCACCGGTTTCTGTTGCTAATCTTTCGCTGGAACAGGTATTTGAGTCTTTATTTGAAACGATTAATGTTAATAAGCAGTTTAAGATAAAATTGCAAATGAAAGGGATGAAAGAAATTTCTATTCCTCAAAAACTGCAGATTAATTTATACCGCATTTTACAGGAGCAGCTAAATAATATTATGAAGCATGCAAAGGCAAGTGAAGTGACCGTTAGCTTTAAGAGAGCTAAACATTCATTTGTGTTTAAAACTGTCTCTTATACACA
>JBEBHT010000009.1:0-29816 GCA_040081135.1 Lacibacter sp.
TGTAGTGTAATCTTTTGAACCGAAACGGTAACCGGTATTAAAACCAATGCTGAAACCTTTATAACCAAAAGCCGAACCGATAAATGCCTGGTAGGTTCCGCCATTGCCTTCATAAATATTCTGTACACTGTCGCCCGAAGCCATTCTTCCTCCGCCCTGAACATTGTAACTCACTTTGGTTAAGGGACGTAATCCAAATGCCATTCCCAGATCATACTTTGCTTTTTGGGGCTTGATCTGAAATCCGCTGGCGAGATAAGGGATATAAACGTTGTTGGAAGAATAAGTACTGCCTTTATTATTACTCAGCTTGCGGCTGTTGATATCCAACCCCAGATCAAGGATAGCCCGTTGCGCTCCGAACTTGCTGTAAGAAGCAGGGTTTACAAAATTGATGGTTTGAAAATCGCTGTAGGCAGCTGATAAATGACCCATGCCCCTGTTGGCAACATTGCCCGATGGAACAATATCACCCAAACCGTAACGGCTCCAGGGCGAATTATCCTGCGAAAGGGCGGGGATCACAATGGCTGAACTCAGCACAAATAACACTAAAACACGCTTACCGATTGAACTCACTGATTGCATACAGACCTTTAAAGATTAGTTGAGGGTCTGCAAATATCATGTTTTTGAGCAGAGGAGCAAAATGAACCGTATCACCCCCGGTTAACAGCACGTTAAAGTTCCCGTACTTCTCAGCATAAGCATCAATGATTCCATCGATTTCTTTGGCCATTCCCCAGGCCACTCCGCTCAGCAGATTGGTCTTGGTATCGTAGCCAATTAAAGGGAAGTTCCATTCCATTTTTACCAATGGCAGCAGGGCTGTTAGCTGGTTCATGCTTTTGAACCGCATTTCAAGTCCGGGTGAAATACTGCCGCCCAAAAACTGGTTCTGGTTATTGATGAAATTATAGGTAATGCAGGTGCCGATACCAATGGCTAAATTATTTTTTGCGGGAAACAGGTGAACAGAAGCTGCACAAAGGGCCAAACGGTCGGCGCCAATGGTTTCAGGTTTACCAACAGGTGTTGTAAAAGGCAGTTTTGTTTGATGAGATAATTTATGAAAGTTGGTATGTTTTGCCAGTACCTCTTCCACTACCGGCTGATGATTGATCACAGATGATAAAATAGAAAAGGATGGTTTGAACTGATCAATAATCTCTTCCACGCTTTCCCTGCTGTCATCCTTCAGGATAATAATTTCTTTAAGCTGATCCTGTTCAAACACGGCCGCTTTTAAGCGGGTATTACCAAAATCGAAACAGATGGTTATTGCCATGGGGCGAAGTTACAGATGAAAAGGGAAGGGTTCAAAATTCACGGCAAGAGACTCAAATCACAATAAACCCTTATTTAACGAATGATGATGATACTGATCATTGCATGATAAAGAAAGCTTGCTCACCTTTATCATTCATTTTTTACTGTATGAAACGCACACAACTTCTCGGTTTATTATTCCTGCTGATAATTACCAGTAGCTCCAATTGTAAGAAAACATTGTTTGGTGAAAATTTACCGGCAGCAACACAGGAAGGAAAAAATACATGCGGTTTTTTGGTGAATGGGAAAGTTTGGGTTGCATCGAAAAATGGTTTTGATGAATTAAGCTCCTATTATGATCCAACTTTTAATGGCGGCACCTTTCACATCAGTGCAAAAAAGTACAATGGAGGAAGTAGTTCGGATTTTACAAGCTTTGCTGTGGCCTCCTATAATATATCTGGTACAGGATATTATAAATTAAATATTAATCCTGATGCGGTTGGCATATTTTCCAATTCAATTAATTATTGTTTTCTTAATTGGGATGATACTATCCCCAACCATAATGCTTTTTTAAATATCTCCAAATTTGATTTGCAAAATGGCATTATCTCCGGAACATTTGAGTTTGCTTTAACCAAAACAGGATGTGAAACGGTACGTATAACACAGGGAAGATTTGATATGAAATACTAACCAATTCTCCTACAGATCAAAACTAAACCTTCTAAATTCCTGAAATGTCCGTTGAGTTTTACTTTTTCTTTTAAGTTATCCATTTCGGCCAGCAGGGGTAATACTTTATTGAGGTGCCGTTTCAGATATTCTTCCCTTTGTGCTTCACGGAACAAACTCAGCAGTTCATATTCCTCTTCCATATTTAATCCCATGTGGTGCGCCACATCAAAGGCTTTCAGTTCTTCTTCCGGTTTTTTAAAATCCTTACTTACCTGTATGAGTTTATGCAGTGCTTTAATTCCCTGCACCACTTTCTGCATCAGTAAACGGTTGCCGTCATCTGCATCATCAGGATAGGTAACAATGGCTCCGCTGTATAATTTGTCGGGTACTTCTTTCAGGAGTTCCAGGATGCGGAACACTTTTACACCACTGCTGGTAATATCCATCTTACCATCTTCATATACTTTTTTAATATCTTTTATTTCCACCAGTGTGCCCAAATCTTTTAATTCTTTGTTTACCACCGCCGGAATACCAAATGGTTTTTTCTGTTCAAAACATTCGGTAATGAGCTGTTTGTACCGAGGTTCAAAAATGTGCAGGTTCAGGTTTTCGCCGGGGAAAACAATAATGCTGAGGGGAAAGATGGGAATAAAGTTGGTCATACAGGTTTCTTCTTAATAACATGAATTGATAGAAACGCAGATGAAACGGATGTAACAGATCTGCACTGATAAATCCGTATTCAATCCGTAATGATCAGCGTCATCCCCGCCTGAATGAAAAAGTCGGGCAGGTGCGATTCTTTCGCCTGTAAATTACGAAGAAAGCGAATTTATTTTTTCTTTTGTGGATGCTGTAAGCTGTAAAGTGTTTGATATTTTATACGGGTATAACCGGCATGCATGGAAGCCAGCAGAAAACCTTCCAGTCCATCTAAAAAACCAAGCTTTAAAAAATAATTGCGGATAAATGAAACGGGCGGAGACAGGAATTTTCTATACCATGCCCCTTTTTTGCCCTGCCTGAAATATTTTTCACCGCTTGCAATGGCATAGGCTTTAATCTTTGTCTTGTACTGTTCGGTTGACTGAAGTGTTTTATGCAGAATGGAGCCATTCAGTTTTTTCACCACGCAGTCTTTTTCAAAAATCAGTTTTTCATGAACGGGATCACCATTCCAGGCTGCCTGGTTGCGGTTAAATAAACGGAAGGGTTCATCCTTCCACCATTCGCCAAAGCGGATATGTTTTTCTTTGAAAAAATTCTTACGGTGAACGGTGAATACCTGCTTCTCATCTTTCAGGTCAAGTGCAAGTATGGACTGCAGTAATTCTTCATCGATTGCTTCATCAGCATCCAGTTGCAATATCCAGTCGTACACAGCCCGTTCATTGGCCATATTTTTGGTTTGGCCATAACCCACCCAGTCTTCTTCAATAACAACAGCCCCGTTTTTTAATGCAATGGGAATCGTGGCATCGCTGCTGCCGGTATCACAAACTACTATATCATCCGACAATAGTTTAACCGACTGCAATGTTTGTGCAAGCAGGTGAGCCTCATTCCTCGTAATTATAACAACTGAAACAGCTTGCATATCAGGATTTCATTCGATTCGACAAATGCCAGTACAATATAAAGAAACTATACAAATACACACCAAACTGGTCGTCAATTGTACATTCATATAAAAAAACAATATTCATGAACATTACAAATGCAATGGCCTGTTTATTCCGCCTCCATTGCGCTGAAAAGAAAGGTAATACAATAACTATGCTGAATAAAAGCATGGCTGCAATACCTGCGCCACTGCCGCTGGTCATCCATTGATTCAACGGAAGAAACCTTTCTGATGCAGGAACAGCAGGAGCATATTCATTGTACCATTGATTGGTTTCTTTTTTAATATCACCATAACCAACACCAGTTAACCAGTTTTGCTGAAAGACATACATTCCACTTCGAATCGATAAAACACGGTTGCCATCACTGAAACCACCACTTACATTTCCAGCAATCCGGTTTTCACGGTCATACAATGCATAATGTACCCGCATTTTAAATGTTGGCAATAACTGGTAAGCAAGTACCGGCAGTAACATGGCAATGAACAAAGAAGCAACAGCCAACTGCTTTTTGCCCGATGTATACATCTGCCAGAGTGTTACAGGAACAATGATGAAGTATAAACCAAGTAATCCTGTTTTTGCACCGAGTATATGCAGGAATAAAACAAACCAGATAATGACTACACGCATGCCCCACAACAAAGCAGATGATGAAATGGCTTTCCATTCTTCCAGCTTTAACCATAACAGCATTGAGATGATGACAGCCATACTGAAACGGATATGATCATTGTCAGCAATTGTTGGAATTGTTTTGGAGAAACGGTACAACAAATCATATTCATCTTTTTGCTGGAGGTACTGTACCATACTCCATACTGTTCCGCCAAACAATAACCCAATCCACAACAATGAAAAAAATACAAACTGTTTTCGGTCAAATCCTTTTTGCATCACTAAAGCAAAAGGCAACATTAATAGTGGAAGTTTATTGAGCAGTACATTCAGCCATTCTGTTTTATCCTCACTCCACAAACCTGAAAGAAGGGGAAAGAAAAACAAACAGGAAATACCGATTAAAACTTTATGCTGCAGAAAAACATTCCATCGTTCCTTTAAATCACCTTGCAGAAATCCATTGGCAATAAGTGTAAAGGTTCCGATACTCAGCAATGCACGGCTGAATAGAAACCCGGTCATCGTAAGCAGGATGCCGGTAAAAAAAACAGTCAGATGTATGGTAGCTCTTGTTGATTGCATGAGTTCAGTGTTGCAAATAAACAATATTTAAATCTTTTCGTTTAGGTTTGTGAAATGTGGCAATCATTACAACAGGAAATCAGGGAAGGTAACCAGAAAAGTCTGGCCCGCTGCATTTCACTGATTGAAAATGAAGTGCCGGGTTATGAAGAGTTCCTGCAAACCATTCCTGCTTCCTCTACTCCTGTTATTGGCATTACCGGCCCGCCCGGTGCAGGAAAGAGTACCATGGTTGATTCATTGATCGGCTTACTGGTTGATGAAGGGAAAAAAGTAGCAGTGCTTTGTGTTGATCCTTCTTCGCCATTTAATTTAGGTGCTTTGCTCGGCGATCGTATCCGCATGAGCAACTGGTACAATCATCCCAATGTATTTATCCGTTCGCTGGCTACCCGTGGTTCGCTGGGTGGATTGCATCCGAAAATTTTAGAGATCGCTGAAGTTTGTAAAATAGCTGACTATGATTATGTGATTGTTGAAACAGTTGGTGTGGGGCAAAGTGAAATTGAAATTGCAGGTTTGGCTGATGTAACTGTTGTTGTACTTGTACCGGAAGCTGGTGATGAAGTGCAAACCATGAAAGCAGGCCTCATGGAAATTGCCGACATCTTTGCAGTGAACAAAGCTGACCGACCAGATGCGGAACTGTTTGTACGGAATTTAAAAATGATGCTGGCTCCTGCATTTGCAACTACGCAACAGGAGATCCCTGTTATTAAAACAATCGCTACAGAAAAACAGGGAGCAAAAGAATTGTGGCTGAAGATTGATGAGTTACTGAAACATCATTATACTAATGAACGAAGAAGCTGGTTACTGGCAGAGAAAGCATACTATTTAATTCAGCAGAAACGGATGAAGGATGTACAGAAAAAAGAATTGAAGCTGAAGATTGATGCTGTTTTGGAAAAAGGAGAGTTCAATTTGTATCAATTTATTAAGCAGTACGGCTAAGAGTTCAAAGGAGGGAAAAGAGTTGAAAGAGGTAATACAAATACGTTTACTTATCCATTACAAATATCAGACTGAAATAAAAAGAGAAAAGGAGATCGAATTGATCTCCTTTTCTCTTTCCCCTCCTTTGAACTCTTAGCTCACTCATTCAGCATCGCAACCAATCGGCGCTCCCGGTGGAGCTTCTTTATGTAAAGTTGGCTTGGCATCTTTTGGGTTTTTCATCCGCTCAACTGCCAGTTGCAGATGACCATTGTATATTGCTGAAGTTGCTGTCTTCAGTTGCAGATCGATATATTTCTTCAGATCAGTCAATGCTTTTTGCAGCACACTTCTTACAGCAAAAGAATTGTTTTCATCAACAGATGCGGCCAGCAGGTAAGTTAAGAGCACCTGTTCTGTTTGCTGCTGAATCAATCCTTCCATGCCGCTTCTTCTTGTGGCTTTCCATGTTTTATCAACAAGGGTCTGTATCATTTCATTCAAACCTAATCCGCCATTTGTTTCAAATTGAACCATTCGGCTTAAGCGTTCGCTGTTGAATAAAAAAAAGAACGGAAGATCAGCAGCCGTTTCAGCAGGTGATAACTGATCAAAAGACAAACCTGTTCTTTTCCTGAATAATTCTCTTGTGCCAATATAACCTGGTGGTCGTGGTGGTATGAGTGCAGCAATACGATCGGGTATCATCAGCACTTCCGGATGAATACAACTAATGATCACATTCAATGCATTCAACTGCTCCTCTTTACTCAGCATTTTTGTAATCACCTGCCCATCTCCTCTTACTGCATAAGAATAATACATCCCTCCTACTAATTTGGTCACCGCTTCAATCTGATAACGGTGATAAAAATAAACCGGCACCAGTGCATCTTCCAGCATCGCCATCGGCATGCCGGGTACAATGTTTTTTTCACCAAACTGCTGCAATGCTTTGGTACGAACCTTCATCACTTCTTTCAATCCATCAACCACACTTGTACCATTATCCCATAAATGTGCGTCAGGATGTAAGCCACCCGGCGATCTTGCATCACGGTCGCTGATGAATTGCAATCCTTTTTTAATTGCATCAGCAATAATTGTATTCAAAGCGTTTTTTTCATTTATGGTTGAAGGAAAATCCTGGTAACCCCAAGTAACAGCAACCTTATCCCAGTCGCCAATTTTTTCATCATACACTTCTGAAAAATCCATTTCGCCATTTGTATTGATATGTATCAGCGGATGCGGATAATCCATCACACTTGCACGGTTGCTTACACTGCTGGCATAGTTGTGCATGAGACCGATGGTATGTCCCACTTCATGTGCAGATAACTGACGCAATCTTGCCAACGCCGCTTTCAACATCTGATCATTGGCAGGAATCCCTGTTTCATACGGCGATAATAAACCGGAGAAGATGAGATAATCCTGTCGAACACGAAGTGAACCAAGCGATACCTGTCCTTTGATAATTTCTCCTGTACGGGGATCAACAACCGAAGCGCCATAACTCCAGCCACGTGTTGAACGATGCACCCAATTGATCATGTTGTAACGGATGTCCATCGGGTCAGCACTGTCGGGTAATACTCTTACCTGGAATGCATTTTTATATCCGGCAGCTTCAAATGCCTGGTTCCACCAGCCAGCACCATCAAGTAAAGCAGATCGGATCGGTTCTGGTGTACCGTTATCTAAATAATAAATGATTGGTTTTACCGGTTCGCTGATGGCAGCCGTTGGATCTTTTTTCTTTAAGCGGTGACGGATGATATAATATTTTTCAATCGGTGAACTCACCGGTGACGCATAATCATAAAAAGAAACCGGGATAAAACTGCTGCGTGGATCAAATACTCTTGGCTGATAATTATTATCGGGCAGTTGAACCAGTGAATGATGAATGCGCAAGGTAATGGCTTCTGTTGATGGAGCAACAGGCTGTACAAAATTCCCTACTTCACCATCTGCATTGGTATAAGTAACGCTTACTTCCAGCTCAGAATTAAGTGGAAAGTTTTTTGTGCGTGCCAGGTACATTGCACTTCTTGTTTTATCGAGCTGATAATTTCCCTGCCGCATTCTGCGGATGGAATTGCTCACTTTCATGGCATCACGCATTAAAAAATCAGTAGCATCAACTAAAAATTTTCCGTTGCTTTCTGCTTCAACTGTAAATCCCCAGATGGTGGATTGAGCAAAGGATTGTTCGACTGCTCTTTTTTCTGCATGGTCATTTGATAAGGCTCTGAATCCGTAGTTGGGCTGAACGAGTAAAATCTTTCTGCCCACTTTACTGAATTTCACCACACGGTCATCACCAAGTAATCCACGATCAAGTCCAATATCATTGGAACCTAAACCGGCAGGTAACAAAACAACATATAACCATTCGGTTTCAAGTTTATCTACTTCCAGCCAAACCTTACCGGTGTTTTCATCCCAGTAAAAATTGAAGTAGCCTTCATACTTTTTCAGTCCGTTTGTTTTTTCTTCAATAGTTGGAAGCCCTTGCTTGCCGGCAGGCAGGTTCTGTGCTGCAATTGATAAAGGAAGCAGCAACAGCAAAAAGAAATATTTTCTCATATACAGTTGGTTAATGCATACAAGTTACGGGAAGAGGACGATTGCAAAAAGAGAAAGTGATCAGTGGGTTATGCTTCTTCTTCTTTCTGGCTTTTCCACCAGCGCCAGCCAATAAAACCAACAATGGCAAAAGGGGCGGCCATCAAATAGATGATAGCGCCATTCAAAGCCTTGGCTGGTTTTTCACCCAGCTGTGAAGCGGTTTTGGTACAGATGGAGCATTGCGCTGCAGCATCTGCTGAAAAAATAACAACAGCAACAATGATGAAAACAAGTATCAATCCCCACTTATTCATTTCAGAAATATTTACGGCAAAGTTAAGGCAAAGCAGAAAAAAGAACTGAATTAAACCGGCTGACTGATTTTCTGCTGCAGTAATTTCTTTTCTATGGCCGATTGGGTTAGAGTAATGGCTTCTTCAAAATAGGCTTTGCCTTTATCGTACTGTTTCAGCTGCCAGTGCAGTTCGCCCAGTGTTGCCGGAAGCAGGTAATAATTTTTTAAGGAAGAAAGTTGCTGAATATTTTCAATAGCATTGATGCCTGCAGCGGCTCCATTCAATTCACTGATCACAATCGCCCTGTTTAATGCAATGATAGGTGTAGGGTAAAGCTGATACAGCAAATTATAGCAATGCAGAATATTGTGCCAGTTGGTGTGATGATAATCTCTTGCCTGTGCATGTTCGTATGCAATCCCCGCTTCAATATGATATTTGCTGATGGTTTCTCCTGCTGCTGATTCTTCGAGATGAAACACACCTGCTTCAATCAATGCCCTGTTCCACTTACTGCGATCCTGTTGTTTTAATAACAGGATGTTTCCCTCCTTATCCAGTCTTGCGTCATTTCTTGATGCAGTAAAACACATCAGCGCCATCAATGCATGTGCATTGGCATGGTTCACTTTTTCGTTGCGGCAAATGAGTTCACACATCCGCATGGCCTCATTCATCAGATCGTTGCGGATCAGGTCTTCATGATTAGTGGAGTTATATCCTTCATTAAATAAAAGATAGATGGCCATCAATACACTCTCTACCCTGTTATCAAGATCTGCAGCTGCTGGCAACTCAAACTGTACATTGTTTTCACGAAAGGTTTGTCTTGCACGGTACAATCTTTTTTCAATGGTATCGTACCCTGTTACAAATGCTTTGGCAATTTCTGTAACACTGAAACCGCAAAGTGTTTTGAGGATTAACGACACCTGCGCTTCTGCTGACAACGATGGTTGACAGCAAACAAACATCATCCGCAGCTGATCATCATCAATGGTATTTGTGTTCACCATTTCTTTTACTGTTGGTGCCAGTGTATATTCTGATTGAAGAAGCGGAGTAATGCTTTTAGAGAATTCGTCCTTTCGTTTTTGCTGACGTAATACATCAACCGCTTTATTTCTTGCAGAAGTAAATAACCAGGCCGAAGGGTTTTGCGGAAGTCCGTTGATTTTCCAGTTACTCAATGCAGTTACTAAGGTATCCTGCACCACATCTTCTGCCAGTTGTAAATTTTGTGGACCAAACAATTTGGTTAGTACAGATACAAGCTTTCCCCACTCATGCCGGAAGAGATGATCAACTGTTTCATCAATATGAGAGGAGGTATTCAAACAATCTTTTCTGCAATTTACTTGATCTTTTAAAATAAACAGGCTGTCCCGTTTATTTGCCGGTAAGAAGGAAAGAAGAAGAATTGTAAATCAACAGTTATCAACTTCCCGCCTTACCGGTTATTAGACCTTTTTAAAAATTACTGTTTTGGAAAATCAGGGTGAGCTTTTAATTCTGCAATCTGAAGGGTGTGCCGTTTTGTATGGGCACTTAAAAAAATCAGCAGCTGATATGTATCGATCAACCCAACAGGTGTTTCGGCAAAATGGTTGCGTAAATCATCTTCTGTTGATTTCATGTATTTAATCAGGTCAGCACGACGCTCTTTAAATACAACTAAAGTTTGTGCTGTATTTCCGAATTGCCCCGTTGGATAAAAGCCTTCTCTTGTTTTAACTTTCACCGTGCGGCTGCTGATCATGTTCTTAATAGCTTCATCATCATGCTTCAGCTCTTTTCTTTTTGAAGGGTCAGCAGGAGCTTTCAAAGTGCCCATTCCCCAGTCAAACAGGTTCTTTTCAGAAATGGTAATATGTTCAGCACAATTGGCAACACTCCAAACACTGTCTGCAGGTTTCCAGTTAAGTTGTGCTTCACTCAGCCCCTTAATCTCTTTAATAAAGTCCTGCTGCGTTTGTTTAAAATAACTGATGGCTGATTTTCTTTCCTGCTTTGTAAGATTGTTATCAATACCTGTAAAGCCGAATAAAATCAGCAACCCAATTAAACCCAATAGTTGTTTCATACCTGAATGTTTTGAGGTGAAAAATGCTGACCGTTAAAATACTTCAATTATTTTCTGTTTACAACAACTTATTGTTAAGAAGGCATGTCCATTTTCTGTACCTGGCGTACAATAACAGCGCCACCTGTTTCATAATCAGGAAAGTCAGCACAAAGTGCAACAGCTTCATCATAATCAGCTGCATTAATAATAAAATAACCGCCAATAATTTCTTTGCCTTCGGTAAAAGGTCCATCGGTTACGGACTTATGATTCCCTTTGATCACTTTCCCACCGGGTAATAACGGCTCGCCGGAAACATATTTACCGGCCTTTGCCAGCTTATCGATCCATGCAAACCACTTGCCCATGCTTTCCTGCATTTGCTGTGGAGATGGATTTGAGTTAGAAGGCATTTCACCCTGGAAGATCAACATAAACTTTTCCATAATTGTT
The DNA here is from genome assembly GCA_040081135.1 of Lacibacter sp. GTDB lineage: Bacteria > Bacteroidota > Bacteroidia > Chitinophagales > Chitinophagaceae > Lacibacter. Next base: position 11,118 of record JBEBHT010000009.1, read on the forward strand.
GTTTTATTGTTTTTAAATGATTTCTGTAATGACGTTGAATCAATCATTATCCGGACAGGTTCCATGATTTTATTTTTCAGCTCCCCATCCACTCTTTAAACGCAGCTGCATTTTCCTGGCTCACAATCACTTCTTCCGGGGCTGCCGGTTTCAATTCAAGCTCCAGTTTGCTTTTGGGATAGGATTTGATTTTCTGAATAGCCGATACATTCACCAGGTATTTCCGGTTTACACGATAGAAGATGGAAGGATCGGTTTCTCTTTCGAGGTCGGCCAGCGATTGATCAAGGATGAATTTTTGATTACTGTTATCAACCATGCACACCAGTTTATGCGTAGCATAGAAATAAGCAATGTCTTCTGTTTTAATACTGATATAGTCACTTCCACGTTTTACCAGGAACCGCTTCTTAAATTCTGTTCCCTGCTTTTGCTGCGATTGCAGGAGTTGCTGCAGGTTCTGCGCAAAATATTTTTTCAGTGATTCATACTTGTTTAATGCCTGCTGCAGTTTTTCATCACTTACAGGTTTTAATAGGTAGTCGATCCCGTTATGTTCAAAAGCTTCCTGCCAGTATTCATCATAGGCCGTGCAGAAAATGATGGGGCAGGTAATATTCACTTTATCCAGGAGTTGAAATGAAAGTCCGTCCGACAATTCAATATCCATCAGCAGCAGGTCAGGAATTTCATGCGATTTGAACCATGCTGAAGCAGATTGAATACTGTCCAGCACTGCTTCCACTGTAATGCTTTCATCTGCTTTCAGTAAAGCTTTCCTTAATTTTTCTGCTGCCGGTTTTTCATCTTCAATAATAACCACTTTCATACTAAACAATTTTGAGGATGGGTAAACAAACGGTAAACTGCTGTTCATCTTTTTCAATGCGGATGGATTTGCCGGTGCTTAACTGGTAACGTTCTTCCAGGTTCTGCAAACCGATTCGTGAAGATGGCTTTCTCAGTTTTTTTTCTTTCAGCAAATTGTGCATCTGCAATTCATCGTTCACAATCAGCAGTTGAATCTGCAAAGGCGAAGATTCCGAAAACTCGTTGTGCTTCACTGCATTCTCCAGCAACACCTGTAATGAAATGGGCGGAATCAAATACTGATCCCAGAATGTTTCATCAACAGTAAGTTCCAGTTGCAGGGCTTCTTCAAACCTGATTTTCAGCAATGAAAAATAATCCTGCATAAACAGCATTTCATCACGCAGTAACACCAGGTCCTTTGCTTTGTTCTGCAGAATATACCGGTACACATCTGCCATATGATCGTTAAAGAGTTTTGCCTTCTCCGGTTTTTCTTCAATTAAATGCGACAGTGTATTGAGTGAATTAAAAATAAAATGCGGATCGATCTGGTTTTTTAATGCTTCCAGTTCTGCTTCTGCTTTAGCACGAACCAGTTGTTCCTGCTGCAGTTTATCATTTGCCACATCACGTACCAGAAAAATGGTTTCATACAAATTCACTAAAAAGAAAACAGCAATAAGAATGATGATAGATGATAATCGTACAACACTCCAGTCAACAACTCCGTTCATAAAAATTTTATACCAGCCTACCAGCATCAATACACTTACAGGTACAACATAAAATGGAATGGTGATAATAAAGGCAATTATTTTTTTAACCGGCTTGTTCAGCCAGTCGAAATAAGAACGCAGAGTGAACTGTAAAAAACGAACTCCCTCATAAATCACAAAGGCAATAGAAATGGTATAGAGATAGCTGAACTTGATCTGCCAGTTGGTAAACTGGTTATGCGGAACCATCTGTGTAATGAGCGGAATGGCGATACCAAACAGGGGCACAAGTACCAAGCGGATGCCGATATCATTGATCTTGTCTTTGGGACCAAACAATTTCGTCGCAATGTTTTGTGCGTTGGTCGGCATCAGTTCCGGTTTCGTTCGTTTTCTGTTTGTGCATGTAAAGTTTGGAAAATAGATTCGAATACAAATATATTTTTCAACCCAAAACCAACTATATGGATATGAACTCAATTAACTGGCTTGCCGTTCTGGTTGCCGGTATTTCTGCATTTGTTTTAGGCGGCGTGTGGTATTCCCCGTTATTATTTGGCAAAGCATGGATGAGTGAAAATAAACTGACAGAGGATGATGTAAAGAAAGGGAATGCTGCAAAAATTTATGGCTGGGCATTTATTCTGTCCTTACTCATGGCTGCCAACCTTGCTATGTTCCTCACAGATACCCCTGCTGAATGCACCGGCAACTGTGCACAAAAAACAGACATCACCTGGGGAACCATTGCCGGATTTCTTGCAGGTATCTGGGGCTTTTGCAGTATTGCCATTGCTGCTTTGTTCGAACAAAAAACAGCAAGATATATTTTCATCAACGGAGGTTATGCCTTACTGGCTTTAACTCTGATGGGTGCAATCATTGGTGTGTGGAGATAATTTATGTTGTACCTTAACCATTACCTTCATCAAACCTGCTGATATGAAATTTATCTTTTTGTTTTGTATAAGCTTCTTATCCGTCATTACCATATCAGCACAGAAACCCTGCAGCAATCCTGTTTACCGGCAGTTCGATTTCTGGATCGGTGAATGGGAAGCTTATGCAACCAATGGCAAAAAAGCCGGCGACAGTAAGATCAGTGTGATCCTCGACAGCTGTATCATTTTAGAAGAATGGACAAGTACTGCCGTTACTCAGGGATTGCGCTTTGCAGGTAAAAGTTTTAACACTTATAATGCCGGGACCAAACAGTGGCAGCAAACCTGGGTTGATAATGCAGGTGGCAGCACTGAATACCTGGAAGGGAAATTTGAGGACAGAAAAATTATTTTCATTACTAAACCCTTTCCGTTTACACAGGACAGCATGGCGATAAGACGACTTACTTTTTTCAATTCGGGTGCAGATAAAGTTCGTCAGCTTGGTGAAATAAGTAAAGACAACAGCGCAACATGGTTAACAGAGTATGACCTTGAATACAGGCGAAAGAAATGATGAGCGGAATAAATTTCTCTTTTCTATTTCAGAACTTTAAGAAAACTCTTATCATGAATCGCAAATCTTTTTTACAGCAGGCAGCAATTGGCAGCAGTTTGTTTGCCGTTCCATCTTTTCTTCTTTCGCAAACCCCTGCAGCAAATAAACAAGCCAAAGAAGATCCACTGCCGGCAGAAAAAGTGAGAGACTTTGTTGGAGCAGGCCATAACAATCTCGACAAAGTAAAACAGCTCCTGCTTGAATTTCCTACATTGCTGTATGCAACATGGGATTGGGGCGGAGGCGATTTTGAAACCGGACTGGAAGGTGCCGGTCATGTTGGCACCAAAGAAATTGCCAACTATCTTATTGAAAAAGGAGCAAGAACAAATTTGTTTGTTTTAACAATGCTGGGTAAAACACAAATTGTAAAAGCCTATATTGAAACCTATCCTGCTTACCTGTATGCAAGAGGCGCACATGGCTATACACTGTTGCACCATGCACAAAGAGGCGGTGAAGATGCAAAAGAACTGTTTGACTATTTACAAAGCAAAGGATTGAAAGAAACAAGAACAAAACTTTAATTCGGTGATTACTGATGAGATACAAACTGATCCATATAAGCCTTCTGTTGTTTACATCGTTTCAACTGTTTGCACAAAGCGGCAATCAACATTTGTTCTTCAATCAGCCAATGCCCGGTACAACAGCAGTTGTATTTGCGCCCGGTATTGTATCAGATGAATTAGGAAACAGGGATATGGCCATTGCTCCGGATGCAACTGAATTTTTTTATACAATTCAGTATCGGGGTGGTCAGTTTAGTGTTATTATGCAAGTACAAAAAATGAATGGCAAGTGGAGTAATCCTGAGGTTGCAGGCTTCTGTGGAAACTACAATGATCTTGAACCGGCCTATTCGCCCGATGGAAATAAACTTTACTTCGCATCAAACCGGCCAATACCGGGAAGTAATGGTAAAGATTATAATATCTGGTATGTTACAAAACAAAAAGGAAAATGGATTGATCCAACTCCATTACAGGGAACAGTGAATACATCAGCCGATGAATTTTATCCATCGCTTACAAAAACTGGCAATCTCTATTTTACAAGAGCCATGAAAGACAAAGGAGAAGACATTGTGCTTTGCAAATGGGTAAATGGAACATATGAAGAAGCTGTGAGCCTGCCCGATGCAATCAATACTGCCGGTGATGAATTCAATGCATTTGTTGATGCAGATGAACAGTATATTATTTACAGCGGCTATAAAAGAAAAGGAGCGTTTGGTATTGGTGATTTGTACATCAGTAAGAAAAATGAAAAGGGCGAATGGGGCGAATCAATCAATCTTGGCAACAGCGTTAATGCCGCCGGTCTTACGTATTGCCCCTATGTAAGTCCTGATAAAAAATACTTTTTCTTTACCAGCAGCCGCAACAGCATTAAAGTTCCTTTTGAACAACCGCAAACTATCCGCCACCTGAAAGAAATGACACAGCAGCCTTTAAACGGCTGGGATAATATCTACTGGATAAGCACCGATCAACTATTTAAATAATTCATTAAACCAAATTTCAGATTATGGACAACGCAATCAGCTGGTTTGAAATACCGGCAATCGACATTGACAGAGCACAAAAATTTTATGAAAGCATTTTTTTGTTTAAGATGAATGCATTGGATGTTCCCAGTATGAAAATGCGGATGTTTCCGCTGGATGATCCAATGAAAGGCGTTGGCGGAACATTGGTTGACAGTGGCGGCTTTCACAAACCTTCTGCTACCGACGGTCCTTTGATTTATTTAAATGGAAATCCCGATGTACAGATTGTATTGAGCAGAGTAGAAGCAGCAGGTGGAAAAATCATGATGCCAAAAACGGAAATCAGTCCGGAGTATGGTTATATGGCTGTGTTCTTTGATACAGAAGGCAACCGAATTGCTTTACATTCAGTTCCTGAAAAATACTTACAATGAAAAAAATTGTGCTTTACTCCGGCATCATTCTGCTGTCTGTCGCATTCTCAAACAAAGAGAATTCACATGCAGCAGATATGCATTCCTTTGACTGGTTAATTGGGAAATGGAAGATGGAAACAAAGAAAGGAGTTATCTACGAAAAATGGAAGTCTTCGAACGACAGCACCATTTCAGGTAAAAGCATGCTGGTAAAAAACACAACCGGTGATACTGTTTTTCTTGAAAAGATTCAACTGGTATACAGGAATAACGCATACTACTACATCCCTGTTGCAGAAGGACAGAATAATAATCAGCCGGTTGAGTTTAAACTTACATCGCACAACGAAAACGGTTTTGCTGCAGAAAATCCGGAACATGATTTTCCAAAAAGAATCATCTACAACCTTATTACCAAAGATTCTATTCATGCTGTTGTAGATGCAGGACCGGCAATGCCGCAAAAAAAATTAAATTTCTATTACTCCCGTCAAAAACAATAAGCCATGAGTGCATACGATTGGAGTCGATTTGTTACCAGGATTAATATTCACACAACAGTTGAAAAACTGTATAGTTGCTGGGCCACAAAACAGGGAATGGAATATTGGTTCTTACGGGTAAGTGAATACAAAAAGCCGGACGGAAGTTTAAGAATGGATAATGAACCAGTACAGCCGGGCGACAGTTACCGCTGGCTCTGGCATGGCTGGGACGATGATACAGTTGAACATGGAAGCATCCTTAACTGTAATGGAAAAGATTATATTCAGTTCAGTTTTGGGAAAGCCGGCAACTGCAGTATTACAATTAAACAGGAGGAAGAAGAAACAATTGTTGAGCTGGTTCAGGATCATATTCCAACTGATGAACAGGGAATGCACTACTGGCACCTCGGGTGTAAAACAGGGTGGACTTTTTATTTAGCCAATTTAAAAAGCCTTTGCGAGGGAGGAATCGATCTGCGTAACAGAAATGTACATGTAAAGAACGTTGTAAATTCATAAACAGCTTTTATGGCCTATAACGAAAAATTAGCCAACCAGACAAGAGAGCTGATTGCACTTACTCACAAACATGTAGAAGAGAAAAAAATGTTTGGCGGTCTTTGTTTTATGGTGAATGCTAAAATGTGCATTGGTGTAGAGAAAGAACGGCTGATGGTGAGACTTGACCCTGCTGTATATGAAGAGGTGATGGAAAAAGAAGGCTGTACAGCAATGGATTTTACAGGAAAAGTGATGAAAGGTTATGTTTTTGTAAGTGCAGATGCAGTAACTACCAAAAAGAAACTGGAGTACTGGGTAAAGCTGGCGCTGGAGTATAATAAAATTGCCAAAGCTTCAAAAAAGAAAAAATAAACTGAACCTGCAAAACCAAAACATATGCAATCTAAAGCAACCACAGTTGCACAATATCTCAGTGAACTTCCTGCAGACCGAAAAGAAGCAATCACCAGGTTAAGAAAAGAAATTAAAACAAATCTTCCAAAAGGCTTTAAAGAAGAAATGAGTTATGGAATGATTGGTTATGTTGTGCCGCATAGCCTCTACCCTCCCGGTTATCATGTTACGCCTCATCTTCCATTGCCTTTTTTGAATATTGCTTCGCAGAAGAATTTTATTGCAGTATATCATATGTGCATTTATGGCGATCCAAAACTTTTGAAATGGTTTACCACTGAATATGAAAAAGCCAAAATCGGGAAACTGGATATGGGAAAATCATGTATCCGTTTTAAAAACCCGGAAAAAATTCCGTTTCAGTTGTTTGGCGAACTGGCAAAAAAAATTACTGTTGACGAATGGATTAAGGTTTATGAAAAAAATTTAAACCGTTAACATATGAAAACAATCATCATTGTACTGCTATGCCTTCTTTCGTTGGAGTCAGTTGCACAGGATACAACAAAAGTAAAACTGAAAGAATATCTTGGCGTGCTAACTCTCACTGAAAAATACAGGGATGAAAAAAAATGGGGTACTGCTGAACAGGCAATTGTAGGCGACCATTTTCAACGGCTCGTTAAATTTAAAACCGAGGGAGTGATTGTGCTGGCTGGTCGCACAAATTATGAAACAGCCAATCCAGAAATGATGGGGCTGGTAATTTTTTATGCAAAGGATGATGCCACTGCACTTGAATTTATGCTGAACGACCCTGCCGTTAAAAATAAAATTATGAATGCAAAAGTTCACCCCTACGGAATTGCAGTTCATAAATGCGAATAACTAACCCAATTTAAACAGGCGGATAAATTATAATTAGAATGAAACATCTTCTTCTTGCTTTTACAGCACAACTCATTTTTTCGGTTGCACAACCACAACCTGCTGCCTACAAAGTTGTATTCAATGTGCTGGAGGATCGTGAAAAAGATAACTACGATATCTACAGCATGAACATGGATGGTACCGGTAGAAAAAATATCAGCAATACTCCCGGTGTGGAATGGGTGTACTATGCATATGAAAACAAAGTCTATTTCATCAGCGACAGAGATACCTGTCACCGTTGTTATTTTTTATACGAGATGGATGCTGAAGGAAATAATGTACGAAAGATCAGTAATCTGCAACTGGAAGACAGCTGGATGAGCAGCAGAAAAAAAGGAACCGAAATGATTGTGACCGGACGGATTGAAAAATTAAGGCAGCAGCTATTCCTCATCAACCTGGGCACGGGCAGTTATAAACAACTCAGTAACGATACGGTTTCTTATAAAAATGATCCGCTCTTTTTACCAAGCGGAAATGAAATTGTATTGCGTTACCGTCCCGACCGCAAGTTGAGGCAAACCGTATTTGATGAATTATGGATGGTTGATATTTATGGTAAACCCATCCGTCAGCTTACTTTTTTTCCTGCTGCTGATACCACAACAGCATGGTTTGATTATCATGCCGGACCACCTCAATGGAACAGTAAGTATCAGTTCGTAAGTTATCTCTCCCGTCAAAACAAACAAACACAGATTTATGCATTTACATTGAACGGCAGCAAACAATGGCAAATCACCAAAGATGAATTAAGTAGCGGATATCATGCCTGGAGCCCTGACGGTGAATGGCTGGTAATGGATCGGTCTACAAATGATGGAAAGGATTTTGATATTTACCTCATGCATTATACAACAGGAAAAATCACCCGGATTACCAACGATGTAAAAACAGAACAGGCGCCTGTATTTGTAAAAAAAGACTAAGCTTTTTTATAAGCCGCCTGTCATAAATCATTTCTTTGTTTGATATAATAGCTATAACTTCTTTGCATTATTCACAGAATAAAAATCATTGTTATGAAAAGAATACTTCTTATCCTTACTGTTGCAGTATGTTTTGCAACAGAAAGTAAAGCAAAAGAAATTCCCGTACTCATAACAGCACAGTGGCTAAATGATAATATCAGTAATCCTGATTTAGTGTTACTGCAGGTAAATTTTTTGCGGCTCGACTATGAAAAAGAGCATATTAGCGGTGCCCGTCTTTTATGGCCCGACTGGCTGGCAGCCAATTCACCTGACGGAAATTTTAATCCGCCCGATGCTGCAGAAGCAACAAAGATTTTACAAAAACTGGGAATCAATAAAAATTCAATTATCATACTGTACCATACCAAAGGAGACGTAAGCGTAACAGCCCGGATGTTTGTTACACTGGAATATCTTGGCTTACAGGGACGGGTTCATTATTTAAATGGAGGATTGGAAGCCTGGAAAAAAGAAGGATACCCGGTAACTGCTGAACTGCCTGTTATAAAAAAAGGAAACTATGTGGCCACGGTTAATAAAGTGCTGGTAAATAAAGAATATGTATTAACATCCCTGCAATCAACATCGGCTGTAGTGGTAGATGCAAGAATGAAACGGTTTTATGATGGCGACCCGACAGGTAATCCAAGAGACGGACATATCACCGGTGCAAAAAATATTCCTTATCCGGATCTGCTTGATTCCTCGTTTCAATTTAAAAATGTGAATGTGCTCACCGGGTATTTTCAGCCGGTAGTACCCGATAAAAAAACAGAAATTGTAGCTTACTGCTTTATTGGTCAAACAGCAAGTGTAGTATATATGGCAGGCCGCATTTTAGGTTATAACATGAAAGTGTATGATGGTTCAATGCAGGAATGGAGTCGTTTAGAAAATTTGCCAATGGAGAAAACAAAAAAAGAATAGTTGCTTTTGTCAATACATCTAAGCCTTTGCACTATAAAAAATGATGTGTGCTCTTTTGCTATTTAATCAGCACACATCATTCAAATAACTCTCCTTTCAAATCAGCTTATAGATCTCCATGATTTCTTTCAGGATTTTTGGAAAATCAATTTTCAAATCAATCAGCTTTCCGGTGTGTATATCAAACACCCATCCATGCACCATTAATCCTCTTTCCTTATGAGCTTCCTGTACGGCGGCGGTTTTTATCAGGTTCACACATTGTTCCTGCACATTTAATTCAATCAGCCGGTCGTATCTTTTTTCTTCTTCAGTAATTGCATTTAATTCTTCTTTATGCAGCCTGTATACATCACGGATATTTCTTAACCATGGATTTAATATACCCAGGTCTGCACTTTGCATGGCAGCTTTTACACCACCGCATGCATAATGGCCGCAAACAATAATATGGTTCACCTTTAAATGCCGTACAGCATAATTTAATACACTCATCACATTCAAATCAATACTGATGACCATATTGGCAATATTGCGGTGAATAAATACTTCACCTGGTTGTACCCCCATTAAGTCTTCAGCAGTAACCCTGCTGTCGCTGCAGCCGATGTATAAGAATTCGGGTGATTGTCCTTTGCTTAAATCCTCAAAATAAGTTGGACTTACTGAAAGTTTCTCAGCTACCCATTTCTGATTGTTTGCAAATATTTTTTCAATCTTGTCCATTTTGATTTTTTTTCAGGTTAATATATTGTTCTGAGCTTTTATAACCGGTGGCAGATCTGTTTCGCCCAGCATTTCACGCAGGTCAATTTCAATGTTGCGGCTGATGGCTGTAATTGGTACATCGTTGGCACTTCCTTCAAAAGGGCTTTCACTGCTTTCCCCAATTTTTTCTAATGTAGTAAACACCCAACTCGCCATTGCACTGAATGGAATCGCCAGCCAGATTAAATTTCCTCCAAGTTTTTCAAACTCCTGCAGCATACCCAGCGGTACCAGGATGATAAAGATTTTAATGAACCACTTATTTAATGTTGCATACTGTCGTGGGTAGGGAAAGTTTTTAATCCGTTCGCTTGCACCCTGCTGCGAATAAAACTCAATCATCATTCTTTCAAGTTCGATATGCCTGAAATTTTCTATCAGCCCGTCTTCTTCCAGTTGCTTCAAATGTGCCGATTGTAATACAATAATTTGTGCTGCTTTGTTTGTTTTTTGCATTACTGTTCTTAACTCCTCTTCTGAAAGATAGGGCAGAATGCTTTCTTCCAAATGGTTGCTGTGTTCATCTACCTTAAAGTATTTTTCTTTGTACTCAGCATTGTGTTTAATATAAATAGATTCCCACACTCTTGGTTCCCTCAGCTGAAAACGCAACGCTGTTAACCATGCAAAATGTCTGTAAATAAGAACACGCTGAATTTCTTTTATTTTCACATCGGTTATGGGCGTAACAGCATGCCTGTTCGTTACAAAATCTTTCACCATAATACCTAAGCTTCTGCTGGCATTTAATATTGATCCCCATACTCTTCTTGCTTCCCAGGTTCTGTCATAACTGGCATTGTTTTTAAATCCTACAACAAATGCAACCGCTGTTCCCAGCAATGCAATTGGAAGCCAGGGAATAGCCAGCCATTTTCATCCAAGTAAATTATAACAGCAGGTTATAACCGAAGCAATAATTATGTGTGAAAAAATATCTCTTCTTGTCCAGGTTACTACTTCCTGAAATGAATAGTACTTTCCTGTATGCATCAGATTTGGTTTGGGTTATTGCAATAAAAAATCCTGATAAAAATAAGACTATCTGCTGTACAAAACAGCCGCATAAAGCCGATTGTTCATTGTTACAGATAGAAAAAAATCAGCCATTCATCATATTTCACTCTAACGGGTTTCAAAAACAGAGTAGCTTTTCTTTAAAATCTTCAGATGAATAAACCTGTTTCATTCAGCCAACAGTACTTGTATAAGTTGATCTTCATCTGGTCAATTTTTTAAGTACCTTTCTACACTCATCACCAAAACAATTGTTATGAAATCAGCCCGGCTTGTAATCAGCTTCCTGCTGCTTGCATTATCTATTTCAGTTTTTGCACAAAAGAAAACAACTGTTCCTGCAAAGGAAGAACCAAAAGATGTATTGAACAGTGCTTTGTTCAGCGGACTGCAGTTTCGCAGTGTAGGCCCTGCAATTACATCGGGTCGTATTGCTGATATTGCCGTAAACCCAAAGAACAGCAGTGAGTATTATGTGGCGGCTGCAGCAGGTGGTGTTTGGAAAACAACGAATGCCGGCGTTACTTACTCGCCCATTTTTGATGGTGAAGGTTCATTTGCCATCGGCTGTTTGGCAATTGATCCAACCAATACCAATGTTGTTTGGGTTGGCAGTGGAGAAAATAATAATCAGCGTGTGGTTGGTTATGGTGATGGCTTGTATAAATCAGAAGATGGAGGAAAAAGTTTTAAAAATGTTGGGTTGAAAACCTCAGAACATATTGGTCGCATTGCGATCGACCCGACCAATGGTGATATTGTTTATGTGGCAGCTTATGGTCCCGTTTGGAACAGTGGTGGCGAACGTGGTATTTATAAAACAACTGATGGCGGCAAAACATGGAAGCAGGTGTTGAATGTAAGTGAACACACCGGTTTTAATGAAGTGATGGTTGATCCACGTCACCCAAACATTGTGTACGCAGCAGCGCATCAACGCCAGCGGAAAGTGTTTACTTATATTGGTGGCGGGCCTGAATCTGCTTTGTATAAAAGTACAGATGCTGGTGCTACATGGAACAAGATGATGAGTGGATTGCCTGCCGGTGAGCTTGGAAGAATCGGTTTGAATTATTCCCCTGTAAATCCTGATGTGTTGTATTGTGTAGTGGAAGCAACTGAAGGAAAAGGTGGTGTGTTTAAAAGTACTGATCGTGGTGCAAGCTGGGAAAAGCAAAGTAGCTACTCAACTTCGGGTAACTACTATCAGAAAATATATTGTGATCCGAAAGATGTCAACAAAGTATTTGTCATCAATGTTTACTTCGGCGTAAGTAAAGATGGCGGTAAAACATTTTTGATTCTTGGTGAAAAGAATAAACACATCGATAACCATGTGATCTGGATCAATCCAAAAAATACAGAGCATTATTTAGTTGGTTGCGATGGTGGTGTGTACGAAAGTTTTGACAGTGGAGAGAACTGGAACTTCAAAGCCAATCTTCCGGTAACACAGTTTTACAAAGTAGCGACGGATAATGCATTTCCGTTCTATCATATACATGGTGGCACACAGGATAACTTCAGCCTTGGCGGCCCATCACGAACATTAAGCTTCAACGGTATCATGAACTCCGATTGGTATTTCACCAGCCTTGGTGATGGGTATGAATCACAGATCGATCAAACAAATCCTGATATCGTTTACTCACAGGCACAGTATGGTGCTCTTACCCGTTACGATAAAAAGAGTGGTGAATATCTATTTATTCAACCACAGGAACCGGAAGGCGAAGCCTATCGCTGGAATTGGGATGCACCATTGGTGATTTCGAAGTATGATAACAAACGTCTCTATCATGGAGCTAATAAAATTTTCCGCACCGATGATCGTGGCAGTACCTGGAAAGTAATCAGCCCCGATTTAACAAGACAGATCGACCGGAATAAATTACCTGTAATGGGAAAAGTGTGGAGCATGGATGCAGTTGCAAAAAATGGTTCAACAGATATTTACGGCAACATCACCACTATTGCAGAATCAAAGTTTGAAGAGAACACGGTTTATGTTGGTACAGATGATGGATTGATTCAAATTACAAACGATGGTGGTGCTACATGGACAAAAGTTGATAATATACCCGGTGTGCCTGAAAGAACTTATGTGAATCATATCATAACATCGCAGCACGATAAAAATGTAGCGTATGTAACATTCAATCATCACCGCTATGGCGATTTTCACCCCTACGTTTACAAAACAGCTGATGGTGGAAAAACATGGAAAGTCATCACCAATAATTTACCTGAAAGAGGAACATCATATACCATTGCTGAAGATCATGTAAGCAAAGACCTCTTATTTGTCGGTACCGAGTTTGGTTTGTTTGTAAGTATTGATGGCGGTGCTAAATGGGTGCAGATGAAAGCAGGCTTACCAACTATTGCTGTGAAAGATCTGGAGATTCAAAAAAGAGAGAACGATCTTATTCTTGCAACTTTCGGTCGTGGCTTTTATGTGCTGGATGATTATACTCCATTGCGCAATTTGAAAAGAGAGGATCTCGATAAACCTGCTATTATCTTTCCCGTTAAGGATGCATGGATGTTTATACAATCACAACCATTGGGTGTAAGAGGAAAAGGTTTCCAGGGCGAAAGTTTTTTTACAACACCTAATCCAAAAGTGGGAGCCGTGTTTACTTATTATTTGAAAGATGATATTAAAACCATCAAAGAAAAACGCCGGGCTGTTGAAGCAGAAAAAATAAAGAAAGGTGAAGCACCTGTTTATCCATCTGTTGATTCACTAAGACTGGAAGATGAACAGCCTGCGCCACATTTGTTGTTTACCGTTACAGATGAAGCTGGCAACGTTGTTCGCCGAATAAAGTCACCGGTTAAAAAAGGTGTGAACCGAATTGTGTGGGATTTCCGCACTTCTCCTTTCGGTCCAATTGATCTTACTCCGTTTGATGAATCATTTGCTTTCAGTTCTCCCGACCAGGGATATTTTGCACTGCCCGGTACATATAAAGTATCACTCAGTAAATTTGAAGATGGGGCTTATACAGAAATTGTTGCAGCACAACCATTCAAAGCAGTTGCATTAAATGCAGCTACACTTCCTGCAACAGATAAAAAAGCACTGGATGATTTCTGTAAAAAAATTGCAGAGCTGAGCCGTGTTACAGCAGCAGCAGATCAATACCGTGGTGAACTGGTGAACAAACTCCGCTTCATGAAACAGGCAGTGATTGAAACGCCAAAACAATCACTTGATATTTCAAAAACAATCTTACACGTAGAAAAAAGATTAAACGCTGTTAATCGTCAATTGAATGGCGATGGAACATTGGCAAGAAGAGAATTTGAAACAACTCCATCTATTGGCGGCCGTATTGGTTATGTCATTGGTTCTTTATGGAACACAACCGCAGCACCTACACAAACTCAGCTGACTTCTTACCAGGTTGCTGCTAAACAATTCACTCCTGTTTACAATGAATTGAAAGCAATTGCCGAAGAAGTAAAAAAACTGGAAGACATGCTGGAGAAGAATGGAGCTCCTTATACACCGGGAAGATTGCCTGAGTGGAAGGGTGGAAATTAATATTCATCCAACTTTGCCAAATGCCGGAGTGGAAAGGAGTGTTTTAATTAATAAGAAGGCCGGGAAAAATTTCCGGCCTTCTTATTAATACAATAAACTGCTTGTTGTGAATATTTTATTGTTGTGAAATAATGCTGTACAATCTGTCAGCATCTTCTTTTTTAAATAACTGTGTTCCTTCATTCATCGTAGCTGCACTTCCGCAGGCAACTCCATATGAAATCACTTCTTTTAATGAACGGTCCTGCTCAAGCATAAAAGTCATTCCTGCAACCATACTGTCACCTGCACCTACTGTACTTCTCTTCTCAACCTTTGGCGCTGTTGCAAAATAACGTTCTTCCTCACTCACAATCCATGCACCTTCAGGTCCCATACTTACAGCAATCATTTCTGCATAACCATCCATAATTGCCTGGTGCGCTGCATCAGCCACTTCTTCTTTATCAAGCCAGTCTACATTCAGCATTTTACATAACTCGCCAATATTTGGTTTAATGAGGTATGCACCTTTTCCCTGCAATGCCTGCAAAGCAGGGCCGCTTGTATCAACTATACATTTTGCCCCAACTGA
Source organism: Lacibacter sp. (assembly GCA_040081135.1). Taxonomy (GTDB): domain Bacteria; phylum Bacteroidota; class Bacteroidia; order Chitinophagales; family Chitinophagaceae; genus Lacibacter. The sequence continues at coordinate 26,144 of JBEBHT010000009.1, forward strand.
TTTTGCATTCTTCACAACCAGTCCATAAAAATAGTCAGGTAAGCCCGGAGGCAAACTGCCGCTTGCAATAACAAAGGATGGAGAAAAACTTCTGATCTGATCAATGAGTGTTATGATAGTTGCTTCCTGTACCTGCCGGCCGGGAAATGTAAACCTGTATTGATTAACAGTTGACTCTTCCAGTACAATCCAGTTCTCTCTCGTTTCAACCTTTGAATCAACAGCATGGAAAACAATATTTTCTTCATCCAGCAAAGAACAAAGCATGTTACCATTATGCCCACCAGATGGAAATAAAGCAACGGATGTTGTTTCTAATTTCTTCAATGCTTTACTTACATTGATGCCGCCACCGCCCGGTTCATTCACTACTTCACTGCAGCGCAACTTGCTTTCGGGTTTAATTTTTTCTACTGTTGAACTTTTATCGATACATGGATTAAGTGTAATTGTAAGAATCATTTGAATATTGAATTAATTGAATAAATTATTTTCTACTTCTGTTAATACAAGTTCTATTCGTTTTGCCAGCGTGTCGTAATCAGTATATCCTCTTGCAAGCAAATGGAATTTTGTTTCTGTCATCTGTATCAGTACCTGCGGAAAACCGGTTACCTGTAACTGCTTGCACAACTGGAATTCGTAATACGCTTTCTCTTTGTAGTCTTCTGATTTCAGTTTGCTGTAAAAATCATCTGCATTGATTTCATATTTCTCCAGCAAATGGCGGTACGCTTCATTATCGGTTAAATCCCTTCCTTCATAATGCAGACTGTATTGCAGATCAGCAACAAACTCTACCTGCCGTTCAGGATAGATTTCCTTAAAGATGCATAATGCTATAGCCGGTTTTTCTGATGACGGGAACCAGTCACTCTTATCTGGATTGTTAATATGCCACAAATAATCCTCACCGAATTTAATTGCAGTCCGCTCTTCAACAGTATGATAAGCTTCTTTGATATAACCGGCTGTAGCACTGATATGAACCGGGTGTTCAGGCAATACCATACCGCCACTTAATACTTCAGCATGCAGTTTATCTTTATATGCTTCCGCTATTTTTTTAATCACAGGACTGAAACCATAACACCAGCCGCAATAAGCATCATAACAATAAATAAGTGTGGGTTGCATAGGCGGCAAAGGTAGGATGATAAATGAAAATGAATGAACAGCTGTTAAATGACCGGTATCATAAAGCAGCGGAATCGAAATCAGTACTTCATTTTATTTGTGCAGAAATACTTACAGCCATTAGGTTTGAGCAACTGCCTTTCAGTAACAGCAGCCTTATCACTTATTAATGTGCTTCTAACCAGTTGGTACCTGTTCCTGCCTCAGCAATAACCGGCACTCCATGTGTTAATGGCATGGCCGTTTGCATACAATCAAGAATCAGTTGTTTAATATCGTCAACCTCATTCTTTAGTACATCAAATACCAATTCATCATGCACCTGCAAAATCATTTTGCTTTTAAATTTGCTGTTTTGTAATGCTGCATGAGTTTTAATCATGGCGAGTTTAATCATATCAGCTGCGGTTCCCTGTATGGGTGAGTTAATTGCATTTCGTTCAGCAAAACCACGAACAGTAAAATTAGATGAATTGATATCTCTTAACCAGCGCTTGCGGCCCATCAGTGTTTCCACATAGCCATTCTCTCTTGCAAAGTTGATGGTATCATCCATGTATTTCTGGATGCCTGAAAATTCCCGTTTATAATTATCAATGATTTCTTTTGCTTCTGTTCTGCTGATACCTAAATTATCGGCCAAACCAAATGCACCCTGTCCATATATAATTCCGAAGTTTACACTCTTTGCTTTGTAACGCATTTCTTTGGTTACATCTTTCTCATCAATCTTATACACTTTCGCTGCAGTTGCAGTATGAATATCTTTTCCCTGGATAAATGCTTCACACATGGCGGGGTCACCGCTGATAGCAGCAACAATACGTAATTCAATCTGTGAATAATCCGCACTTACCAGCACATGATTTTCATCTCTCGGAATAAATGCTTTGCGGATTTCTCTTCCACGTTCAGTGCGCACAGGAATATTTTGCAGGTTGGGATTATTACTGGCCAAACGTCCTGTTACAGCAACTGCCTGTCCATATGTTGTATGTACTCTTCCTGTTTTGCGGTTGATCAGCAGCGGTAAAGAATCAACATAAGTTGATTTCAACTTTGTCAATTCACGGAATGTTAAGATATCTTCTACAATCGGACTTGTATGCGCCAGCTTCAGCAAGACATCTTCACCTGTTGCATACTGTCCTGTTTTTGTTTTCTTTGCTTTAGGATCCAATTTTAAATGATCGAATAATACTTCACCTAACTGTTTTGGTGAAGCAAGATTGAATCGTAAACCTGATGAACTGTATACTTTTTCCTCTGCTTCTTTTGCATCAATCTCCAGTTGTTTTGAATAGACATTTAAAAAATCAACATCAACCCTGATTCCTTCATACTCCATATTCATTAAAACTTTCACCAATGGATTCTCCACTTCATAAAAAACCTTCTCCACTTCTTTTTCTTTCAGCATTGGGAACAGAGCTTCCTTCAGCTGCAAAGTAATATCTGCATCTTCAGCTGCATATTCTGTGATCTTTTCCAGTTCCACATTACGCATGGTGCCCTGAACCTGCCCCTTGCTTTTTTTCCCAATCAGTTCTTCAATGTGCACCGGTTCATAACTGAGAAACTGTTCACTTAAATTATCCATACTGTGTTTACCATCCGGTTCAACCACATAATGAGCAAGCATGGTATCAAATATATTTCCTTTCAACTCCACATCATACCATTTAAGCACCAGCAGATCATATTTGGTATTTTGTCCGATCCATATTTTTGATTCATCATCAAACAATGGTTTGAAAAGATTTAATATTTTCTTTGTTTCTGTTTGATCTGCAGGACAGGGAATGTACCAGGCTTTTCCGGCTTTATAAGAAAAACTCAATCCCACCAGTTCACAATCATTTGCATCCAAACCTGTTGTTTCACTGTCGAAACAGATTTCCTTTTGTTTGGATAATTCTTCAACCAGCTTTTTAATATCTGCTTCAGTAGTTACAGCAATGTATTCATGGGGGGTATTATTGATATTTTTTGATGCGCCGCCAAAATGATCTTCTGCAACAGCAGTTTCTTCTGCAGCCTCACCCGTTTCATCAACAGTATTGTTACTGAAATCAATTTCCTGTGCAGACTTTTTTGTTTTGGCAGGAGCATTCTTATCTTTTCTTACCTCGCCCATGGTTGTATCAACCACATTCCCGAACAGATCTTTTTGAACGCCTACAGGCGCCGTATTAAATGTATTAAAGTCTTCCCCCAGGATCCGCTTACCAATTGTTTTAAACTCCAGTTCAGTAAATACTTCTTTCAGCACTTCTTTATTCCATTCTTTCAATCTGAAATCTTCTTCATGAAATTCAACCGGCACATCCATAATAATTGTTGCCAGTTTTTTACTCATAATGGCAAGGTCTTTCCCGTTTTTTACTTTCTCGCCCATCGCACCTTTTATCTTATCTGCATTCTCCAGTACATTTTCAAGTGTTCCGTATTCAGCTAATAATTTAGCCGCCGTTTTTTCGCCCACACCGGGAATGCCGGGGATATTATCCACTGCATCCCCCATCATTCCTAATAT
>JBEBHT010000218.1:0-7175 GCA_040081135.1 Lacibacter sp.
AGTAATGAATTCGTTTCCTCCGTTGGAAACTTTGCCTTACTCGCCTTAAATAATTGAAACACCTAAAGTAAGTGCTACAACCTCCTTGCCGCACACAAAGTAAAACTGCCGTTGCCAAGAAAGCAGTTCACATCTCGTATCATATCAGTATTTTAGTTCTTACGAAAACCGCAGGGCGGTATCATTAACAGCATAAACAATAACAACATGAGAAAACTGCTTCTATTTATGATGGTCGTGCTGACCATTACTGCATCAGCCCAGGAAGAAAAGGTTGACCTGGCAATCATCAACAAAATCATACAGGAGGGAACCAATAATTCCAAAGTAATGGATATTGCGTTTCATTTTACTGATATGTATGGTCCACGTTTAACCAATTCACCCGGTTATTTCCGTGCAGCAGAATATGCCATTGATCAATTAAAAAAATGGGGTATCGATAAAGCAGGTCTTGAACCATGGGGCGATTTCGGCAGAGGCTGGCAGCTGAAGAAAAGTTATATCGCCATGACAGCTCCTTACTATAAACCAATTATTGCTTATCCAAAAACATGGACCAACAGCACCAAAGGTTTACAAAAAGCAGAAGTGATTGTGATTAACGTAAAAGACTCAACTGAACTCGATCAATACAAAGGAAAACTCGCAGGCAAGATTGTAATTATTAACCGCACAGATAGTTATACCAGAAGTTTTAAACCTGATGCTTCAAGACATACAGAAGAAGAGTTGAAAAAAATGGCAGAGTTTAAACCGCAGCCTCCGGGTGCAGCAGGCGGTCGTGGAAACAATGCAAATTTTGGACGCTTTGCAGGAATGCAGCGTTTGAATACACTCATTAAACAATTAATTACCGATGAAGGTGCAGCTGCTTTTTTAACAACAAGTCCGCTTGCACATGATGGAACTGTGTTTGTACAGGGCCCGGCAGGATCAAGAGTTGATTTTACCAATGGCAAACCTTCCATGCTTGAAATATCTGTTGCCTATGAAGATATACAAACGATTTCCCGTCTGGTAAACCAGGGCATTCCTGTTACAATGGAGCTGGATGTGCAATCAGAATTTACCGGCACTGATGTAAAAGGTTATAACGTAATTGGTGAAATAAAAGGAACTGATCCGAAACTGAAAGATGAAATCGTAATGATTGGTGCACATTTAGACAGCTGGCAGGGCGCAACCGGTGCTACTGATAATGCAGCCGGCAGCGCAGTAATGATGGAAGTAATGCGGATTTTTAAAGCATTGAACCTGCAGCCAAAACGTACCATCCGTATTGCTTTATGGAGTGGTGAAGAACAGGGGCTGCTTGGCTCAAGAGGATGGATTAAAAATAATGTGGGCGACAGGGTTACTAAAACAATATTACCACAGCAATCGAAAATATCTGCCTATTACAATATTGATAATGGTACCGGAAAAATTAGAGGTGTTTATTTAGAAGGCAACACAGCTGTTCAGCCCATCTTTGGAAAATGGCTGGAACCATTCAGCAGCATGGGAGCCACTACAACTACATTGCAGAATACAGGTGGTACAGATCATATTTCCTTTAATGAATTGGGAGTTCCGGGTTTCCAGTTTATACAGGATGATATTGATTACAACACCCGTACACATCATACTACCATGGATAACTACGATCACCTGATTGCAGATGATCTGAAACAGATGTCAATTATTGTTGCTGCGTTTGTTTACAACACAGCGCAGCGTGATGAAAAATTACCAAGAAAAGAAATGCCGAAGCCAACGGGTAACTAAAGAATCACTTTCATAAAAAAGCTCCGGTATGACCGGAGCTTTTTTTATACACTGATGAAAGCAGCGAAATAAAATCGCCGTACTTTGCGGTACACTTTAACGTAATAAAACTGTGATGGATTTCATACTCCGGCCCTGGTCACTGAATGATCTTGACAGCTTAGTCAGCAATGCAAACAACTATAATATTGCACGGTTCCTGACCGATGGGTTTCCGCATCCGTATACAAAAGCCAACGGAATTGCCTTTATTACAATGGCAACAAAAGATGATCCCATCCATATTTTTGCTATTGAAGTAAACGGGCAGGCTGTTGGTGGAATTGGCATTCATCCACAGAGTGATATCATGAAAAAAAATGCTGAACTGGGATACTGGCTGGGTGAAGATTACTGGGGAAATGGAATCATTACAAAAGCAATTATACAAATGATTGACTTTGGGTTTAAGACATACGATATTACAAGAATTTATGCCAGACCATTCGGCACCAATCTTGCATCGCAGCGTGTACTGGAAAAAGCCGGTTTTAAACTGGAAGCAAGAATTGAAAAAAACGTTTATAAGAATGGTGAGATTTTAGATGAATTAATTTACGCAGTAAGAAGATAAATTTGCCACGGAACAGTTTTATTTAACAGGGATTACAAATGAACAAAGATTATTTTGAAGACGAATTATTTGAAGGAAAAAATTATACTGCTACCCCCTTTCTTAAAGGCGAATATGATAACTGTAGGTTTACCAATTGTGTTTTCACTAAAACAGATTTAGAGAATATCATTTTTGCCGATTGCATTTTTGACCACTGTGATTTGAGTATGGCTGAATTAAAAAACACCACTTTCAGGGATATGCAATTTAAACACTGTAAATTACTTGGTCTTCGCTTTGATGAATGCAACAGCTTTCTTCTCTCCTTTTCCTTTGAAGATTGTGTTCTGAACTTTTCTTCGTTCTATAAACAAAAACTGAAGAACACGAATTTCATCAACTGCAGACTGGCCGAAACTGAATTTGCAGAAGCTGACTTAACCAACGCAAACTTCAGCAACTGCGATTTACAGAAAGCAGTGTTCAACAGAACCATCCTGGAGAATGCAGACTTTCGCACTTCGTTTAACTTCTCCATCCATCCTGAAACAAACAAAATCAGTAAAGCAAAATTTTCACTCCATAATATAACAGGGCTGCTGGATCAATATAATATCTCCATCGAATAAGAAAAACTGTTCCACTCATCATTTTGTTTACGGATGCCCGCTGTCAGTATCGGTTAATCAATATATTTAAGGTCTTAAACCACTGCTATGATCAGATCAATTATTTCCCTGTTCGTATTACTATTATTTTCGCAGGCTTCTGCCCAGCAACAATTAGGCACGCTGTCTGTAGAAAAAATTATGCGTGATCCACGCTGGATGGGCACATCCCCTTCCAACCTGCAATGGAGTAATGATGGACAGCAGCTTTATTTCAGCTGGAACCCTGAAAAGAATGTTGCTGATTCAACCTACTTTATTACACTCAACAATAAAATTCCTGCCAAAGCAACCATCGCCCAAACACAGGATATCAATTTCAGCGCAAACTTTGTTTATAATACTTCCCGTTCTGCTTTTGTGTACAGTAAAGACGGTGATGTGTTTTATACAGAAACAAAAACAGGAAAAACAAAACGTATTACACAAACAACCGATGCGGAAATGAATCCGCAGTTTTCATTTAATGAAACAAAGATTGTGTACAACCGCAGTCAGAATTTATTTGCATGGGATATTGCTACCGGTGAAACCATGCAGCTCACCAACTTAAGAACTGGTGACGCAGCACCACCTCCTGCTTTCCAGGGAAGAGGCGGTAATACAGGAGCAAGAACAAATGCAGCTTCAGGCTCTGCTAATCAACAGGAAGAATGGTTGAAGAATGATCAACTGCGTTATTTTGAAGTGTTACGCTCAAGAAAAGAGAAGAGAGAAAAAACAGATGCTTACAACAAATCATTACCCAAGCCAAAAGAACTGAGATCGATTAATATCGAAGATAAATTTTTACAGGGCTTAAGTATCAGCCCCGATGGGCGCTTTATCAGCTATCGTTTATTTAAAACAGTAACAAACGCCAAAACAACCATTGTACCGAGTTATGTAACAGAGTCAGGCTTTACTACAGATATTCCCGGCCGTACAAAAGTTGGCGCATCACAGGGCAGTTCTGAATTTTATTTTTATGATAGAGAAAAAGATTCTGTGATAGCAGTCAAAGCAGATTCTTTGCCCGGCATAAAAGATCTACCTGATTATGTAAAAGATTATCCCAAACAACAGGAACAGCGTTCGAAGAATCCTGCAAACCGTGCTGTAAACTTTTCATCTATTGTATGGTCACCGAAAGGGAACAACGCAGTCATTGAAATTCGCTCACAGGATAACAAAGACCGCTGGCTGATGTTATGGAATGGAACAGCCATGAGTTTATTAGACAGGCAGAGAGATGAAGCATGGATCGGCGGACCCGGCGTTGGCTTTGGACGCAACACCGGATGGATTGATGAAAGCACTGTTTGGTTTCAATCGGAAGCAACAGGTTATGCTCACCTGTATACCATCAACGTAACAACAAAAGAAAAGAAAGCATTAACAGCTGGAAACTATGAAGTGCAGCAAACACAATTGAGCCGTGATAAAAAATTCTTTTATATCACAACCAATGAGGTGCACCCCGGCGAACAGCAGTTCTATCGTTTATCAATTGCTGATGCCCGTCCGACCGATTTATCCGGGCGGGGAAAGAAAGAACGCATCACAACTATGACAGGTGCCAACCAGATAACTGTTTCACCCGATGAAAAATATATTGGCATTCTGTATTCTTACTCAACCAAACCATGGGAGCTTTTTCTCCAGGAAAATAAACCCGGCGGAAAGATTGAACAGATCACCAATAAAGCACAGAGTGAAGAATTCAAATCATATGCATGGAAATATCCTGAGGTGATTACGTTTACTGCTGCGGATGGTGCACAGGTGTATGCAAGAATTTACAAGCCTGCCAATCCGCATCCAAATAAACCAGCAGTATTATTTGTGCATGGTGCAGGTTACTTACAGAATGCGCATAAATGGTGGAGCAGTTATTTCAGGGAATACATGTTCAACAATATGCTGGCCGATAATGGATACTATGTAATGGATATTGATTACCGTGGCAGTGCAGGTTATGGCCGTGACTGGAGAACAGGTATTTACCGTTACATGGGTGGTAAAGATTTAAGCGATCATGTGGATGCTGTTAGTTATTTAGTGAAAACTTATGGAGTAAATCCGCAGCATATCGGATTGTATGGTGGATCTTATGGCGGCTTCATTACTCTAATGGCCATGTTTAACAAACCTGATGTATTTGCAGCAGGTGCTGCTCTTCGTCCTGTTACCGACTGGGCACAATACAATCATGGTTATACATCCAATATTTTAAATGAACCGTTTACCGACAGCATAGCTTACAGAAGAAGCTCACCTTACTATTTTGCTGAAGGATTAAAAGGTGATCTGCTTATTTGCCATGGCATGGTTGATGTGAATGTTCATTTCCAGGATGCCGTAAAATTATCACAACGTTTAATTGAATTGGGAAAAGATAATTGGGAGCTTGCTCCTTACCCAATGGAGGATCATGGCTTTGTAGAACCGAGCAGTTGGACAGATGAGTATAAACGAATCTTCAAATTATTTGAACGGGTATTGAAGAAATAAAACCTGCTTATTAGAAAAGGGATATTGTTTACAATATCCCTTTTTAATTTTTAATTATTCTTCCGGTTCCGGAACCTGCACATTTAATTTCAGTTCATCAATATCCATCTCCATTTCCACCTGCCTTATAACGGAATCGGTATACTCCCCTTCTTTATGCAGTTTCAGCAATAACCCTCTCTGGAATTTACTGATTTCCAGTTCTGCATTTACCAATGCATCCGGTTCTTTTGGTGTAACCGCTTCATCATTTCGTATGGCCCGTTTATGACGCCGTATTTCTTTGCTGAGCTCCTGCACCAGCTGCTCATATTTTTTTTCAAGCTGATCCTGTGTTTTCTGATCAAGTGAAGCAGACAGCTCCTGCTCAATATAATGCAGGGTACTGTTGGCTAAGAACAACTGCAGTTCAGCTGCTTCAGTTGATGTATTGTCGGCCGGTTTTACCTTCAGCAAACGGATCAGCAACGGCAATGAAAGACCCTGCACTACCAGTGTTATAAAAATAACAACAAAGGCAAGAAAGATAATGGAATGTCGTTTTGGAAAAGCTGTTCCATCATCCAGCAGCAAGGGTAATGCCAATGCAGCAGCCAGTGAAATAACGCCTCTTGTACCTGTCCATGCAACAATCAGTACATTCTTCCAGTCATTTCCATCATCAGTATTTACAGTTGTACTATCCGTTTCTTTTTTCCTTTTTTGAAAAAGGCTTTGCCAATAGGCGCCGGCAATCACCCACACAATGCGTACAATAATTGTTACAAGGCTGATGACTAACCCATATCCCACAATGACTGACAGGGGATAATTTCCAATCCCTTTTATGATAGAAGGCAATTGAAGACCAATGAGCATGAAGATAAAACCATGCAGTAAAAAAATCAATGTATCCCATACCAGTCTTGTGCGCAATCTTGTTTGATAGGTAAACACTTCAGGTGATCGCCATGAAATAACCAATCCCGAACTTACAACAGCCAGTACACCCGACATATGAAATTGTTCTGCTGCCAGGTACGAGATAAAGGGCAACAACAGTGTAAGACTTGTTTCAACAACAGGATTGTTTCCAATTTTTTTATGAATCCATACAAACAGGTAACCGATCACAACTCCAATCAATGTGCCTATACTGGCAACTAATAAAAACTGAAGACCTGCCTGCCAGAAAACAAAACTTCCTGTTGTAACGGCTGCAACTGCATAACGGTAAGCAATCAAAGCAGAAGCATCATTTACCAAACTCTCCCCTTCTATAATGGTGATTACTTTTTTATTGAGCCCCAACCCCTTAATGATTCCTGAAGCGGCCACTGCATCAGGCGGAGAAACAACAGCCCCTAATACAAAAGCAAGCGGCCAGGTAAATCCGGGAATAAGATAATAAGCAGTAACAGCTACAGCAATTGTAGTAAAAAAAACGAGTGTAACAGCTAATGCTGAAATAGGGCGGATTGAAGTTTTAAACTCATGCCAGGATGTTTTTGAAGCTGCATCATACAAAAGTGGCGGCAGAATAATGGCAAAAACAATTTCGGGATCAAGCGCCAGGTTCGGTAATTGCGGAATAAAGCCAATGATCAACCCAGCCGTCATGAGCAATACCGGGTAAGGAAGCTTGCGCTTATTCGCAATTGCTGTTATAG
>JBEBHT010000562.1:0-1497 GCA_040081135.1 Lacibacter sp.
CACTACTCATTCATTTATAAACGAATTTGGGTATATGGGCGGTGGAGTTGGGATAGGCGATTTTAATAACGATGGGTTAAAAGATATTTTCTTTTCAGGTAACCAGGTAAGCTGCCGGCTTTATATCAACAAAGGCAATAGTAAATTTGAGGATATAACAGTAAGTGCAGGTGTCAGCACGGATGTATGGGCCACAGGAATAAGTATTGCAGACATCAATGGCGACGGGTATGATGATATTTATCTTTGTACATATGGAAAAAATTTGCTAGAAAGAGCAAAAAATTTATTGTTCATTAATCAGCGGAATCTCACATTTAAAGAAGAGGCGGATAATTATGGTCTTGCAGATACGGGTTATTCCACTCAGGCGGTTTTTTTAGATTATGATTTGGACGGCGATTTGGATATGTACCTGGCAAATTACTTATTGGCCGCTAACAATACAAATAGGATCAATCCAATTGATAAAAGTGGATTTTCTCCGGCTAATGATAAACTCTACAGAAATGATGGAGACAGTTCAGGTGTAGGCCATCCTTTTTTTACGGATGTAACTCTTGCCGCAGGAATTAAAGAAGATGGATATGGATTAGGAGTAACTGTCAGTGATTTTAATAATGATAACTGGCCGGATATCTATGTCGCCAACGATTTTGTATCGAACGATGAATTGTGGTTAAATAATAAAAACGGAACGTTTACAAATGTGATCAATAGTGCAATCAATCATCAAAGCTATTCAAGCATGGGTACTGATGCAGCTGACATTAACAATGATGCACTGCCGGATATAGTAACACTTGATATGCTGCCTGAAAAAAACCGCAGAAGAAAAATGCAGTTTTTCTTCATGAATTATGAAAGGTATCAGGCTGAGCGTGAAATGGGGTATGCTCCTGAGTTTATGAGAAACATGCTTCAGTTAAACAATGGAAATTATAAAAAGGGAGATACAAGTATTCCCTTTTTCAGTGAGGTAGGACAGATGGCAGGTATTAATGCAACGGATTGGAGCTGGAGTGTTTTGTTGGCCGATTTTAATAACGATGGGTGGAAGGATATGCATATCACGAATGGTATCGGAAGAGATTTTATTAATGGCGATTTTTTAGAATTCAGCAACCAGGTTTTTAACGGTTCGCAAACACAGGAAGAACAGCATCAGCTTATTAAAAAGAAATTGGCATCTCTTAAACACATCAATATTCCCAATTATTTATACAGAAATAATGAGGATCTCACATTTGCCGATATTTCAGAAGAAGCAGGTGTCAATGAGCCTTCAATGTCAAACGGCGCAGCATATGCTGATCTTGATAATGATGGCGATCTGGATATGGTTGTAAATAATATTAATGCAAAGGCCTTTGTATTCATGAATAATACAATTGTAAAAGGTGAGCCAATAAACAATCATTTTTTTAAAGTTCACTTAAAGGGAAGCAGTTTAAATAAAAATGCTTTTGGTGCGAAAGTGCTGCTGTACAGCAAGGG
>JBEBHT010000219.1:0-7163 GCA_040081135.1 Lacibacter sp.
CATCTAAACAAACTGTGATTGCTTTTAAAAACTAGATAAGAAATAATTACAAAATTAACAGCTATATAAAACCACGACAACTTACACATGAAATCAACAAAACAATCTTACCTGATTGCTTTTATAATGGTAACAAGCCTTTTTTTCTTATGGGCTTTTTTACATAATATTAATCCAATACTTATTCCTCACCTTAAAAAGGCCTGCGAGTTAACGGATACTGAAAGTGCCTTAATTGATTCATCTGTTTATCTTAGCTATTTTCTTGTTGCTATTCCTGCTGGATGGTTTATGCATAAATATGGATATAAGAAAGGTATTTTAGTAGGACTTGCTTTGTATTGTATTGGAGCATTTTTATTTGTACCTGCTGCATCAGCACGCAGTTATAGTTTTTTTCTTACAGCACTTTTTGTAATGGCTGCTGGGGCAACATTTCTTGAAACTATAGCTAATCCTTATATTACTAAATTAGGTGATGCTGAAGGTGCTGCCAAAAGATTGAATCTTGCACAAGCGTTCAATGGTGTTGGTGCAGTAATTGCACCTTTAATCGGAGGCCAATTTATTTTATCAGGGATTGAACACAGTAAAACTGAATTTCAACAAATGTCCCCGGAAAAACTTAACAGCTATTTGAATTTCGAAGCTGGTGCTGTTAAACTTCCTTACATTTTTATTGGCGTGATTGTTTTATTAATACTAATTCTTTTCACACTAGTGAAATTACCTGAGATTGAAGAATCGCATGTTAAAGACGGTAAATCCGAATTTTCATTCCGGGTATTTCGTTTTAAACATTTTCGTTGGGCTGTTATTGCACAATTTTTTTATGTTGGAGCACAAGTAGGGGTTGGAAGCTTCTTCATCCGCTTTTCAAAATACACAATGGAGTTAGGAGAAAAAGATGCTGCCACACTTTGGGGCTCTATTGCAATGGTTGGCTTTATGGTTGGTCGTTTCGTAGGAACTTTTTTAATGCGTTATTTCAAACCTGCTGCTTTATTATGTGTTTATGCTGTAATAAGTATTATTCTGCTTGCAATAGCAATCATGACTAAGGGAAGCGTAGCAGTCTATGCATTAATGGCTGTGCCATTTTTTATGTCAATTATGTTTCCAACAATTTTTGCATTGGGTATTGATGGATTAGGGGAAGAAAGTAAAATTGCTTCATCTTTTATTGTAATGTCAATTGTTGGGGGAGCTCTGTTTCCTTTGCTTATGGGACAATTAAGTGATGCAAATGGAGGTAATATTCAGATCGCATACATTGTTCCACTTTTATGTTTCCTGATTATTGTATGGTATGGTGTAACACAATTAAAAAATAAAGCTGTAACTGTTTCAGTTAATCATTAATCTAAATTTTATGCATCGTTATTGTTTGGCAGTTGATTTGAAAGATGATAAGAAACTTATTACTGAATACGAGCAATATCATGAACAGATCTGGCCTGAGATTAAAGCATCCATTAAAGATTCAGGAATCATTCATATGGAAATTTACCGGGTTGAGAACCGTTTGTTCATGATTATGGAAACGACAGCTGAATTTTCATTTGAACAGAAATCAGCTATGGATGCTTCGAATGTTAAAGTACAGGAATGGGAAGAATTAATGTGGAAGTACCAACAGGCTTTGCCAACTGCAAAAAAAGGTGAGAAGTGGATCCTGATGAACAAAATATTTGATTTAAAAGAGCAGTGATGAGGATCATTGATACACACCAGCATTTCTGGAACTATGATCCTGTTGTTTATGACTGGATTACAGAAGATATGGCTGTGATACGGAAAGATTTTCTGCCCAATGATCTTGCAGTAGTGTTGAAGGCGGAGAAGGTGGAGGCATGTATTTCTGTTCAGGCAAATCAAACGGAGGCAGAAACCGAATGGCTTGTACAGATGGCTGATAAAAATGATTTTATTGCAGCAGTTGTTGGCTGGGTTGATCTGCGCAGTGAGTTAATCGAAGAACGGCTGCAGTATTTCAAACAATACAAAAAACTGAAAGGTTTCAGACATGTATTGCAGGGAGAAGTTCCTTCCTTTATGTTGCAGAAAGATTTCCTGCATGGTATCAGCAAGCTGAATCGGTTTGGATTTACGTATGATATCCTCATCTTTCCCCATCATCTTGAAGCAGCAATTCAGTTGGTACAGAAATTCCCTGATCAGCGTTTTGTGATTGACCATATCGCCAAGCCATCTATCAAAGATGGAAAGATTGATGAATGGAAGGCTGGCATGGAGAAGATCAGTAAACATCAAAACGTTTATTGTAAACTGAGTGGAATGGTAACTGAGGCTGATTGGAAGAAATGGACAAAGGAAAGCTTGACTCCCTATATTGATGTTGTTGTGAAATCCTTTGGAATAGATCGCATTATGTTTGGAAGTGATTGGCCGGTTTGCTTAGTAGCGTCATCTTATACAAACTGGCTGGATGTGATCAAAGAATATTTTGCATCATACACAATAGATGAACAGGAAAAAATTTTCAGCAAAAACGCAATCAGGTTTTATAACTTATAAATGATCAAATATGAATCTCCAGTTACAGGATAAAGTTGTTATTGTTACCGGCGGTGCCAAAGGCATTGGCAAAGGGATTGTAGGGGTTCTTGCAAAAGAGGGCGCCATACCTGTTATTGTTGGCCGCAATGCAACAGATAATCAATTGGTGGTAGATGAAATTGAAGCTGCAGGTGGTAAAGCATGGCAGGTGAGTGCAGAACTGTCGATACCTGAAGAATGTGAGAAAGCAGTAAAAGCAGTTGTTGAAAAGTTTGGAAGAATTGAAGGGCTCATCAATAATGCAGGAGTAAATGATGGTGTAGGGTTAGAAACCGGCGATTACAAACGGTTTATGGAAAGTCTGCATAGAAATGTGGTGCACTATTATTTGATGGCACATTTTGCATTGCCTGAGCTAAAAAAATCAAAAGGAAGTATTGTGAACATTACTTCCAAAACAGCAGAAACAGGTCAGGGAAATACTTCAGCTTATGCAGCAGCCAATGGTGGTAGAAATGCATTAACCCGTGAATGGGCCGTTGAACTTGCAAAATATTCTATCCGTGTAAATGCACTGGTGGTTGCAGAATGCTATACTCCATTGTACGACAAGTGGATCAAAACTCTTCCCAATCCTGAAGAGAAGTTAAAAGAAATCACTTCCAAAATTCCATTTGAGCAGCGGTTTACCACTGCTGAAGAAATTGCAAACATGACCGTGTTCTTATTGTCGCCGGTATCAAGTCACACAACAGGCCAATTGATTTATGTTGATGGAGGTTATGTTCACCTTGACCGTGCCATGGCGAATGCATAATCGGTAAAGGAAGTTTTAATTCAAAAGAATTTCATTCAGGAAATCATTCAGGGTTTGTTCTGTTAGTAATTGTAATTTCTTTCTGAGTCGGTAGCGGCTTATTTCAACACCACGTACAGAAATATTCATCAGCTGGGCAATTTCCTTCGAGGATAGTTTTAATTGCAGATAAGCGCAGAGCTTTAAATCAGTGTTGGTTAAACCCGGGAATTTCAATTTTAATTTTTTCAGAAAGTCATTATTAATCTCATTGAAATGTGTGGCAAACTGTTCCCAGTTTGAATTGTTTTTTTCAATATCATGAACTAGCTGAATTGCTTTTTTTACATCATGATTACCGCCTGTTTTTTTATACAGCTGCTGCAATTCATCTTTCACTTTTACGAGTGCGTCGCTTCTTTCTACAAGGTGCATGCTTGCATCTGCCAGCTCCTTGTTCTTATAGGTAACTTCGTTAGATAATTTTTCAATTTGAAGCTGAATGATTTCCTTTTCATTTTTCTCTACTTCTAACTGGTGAATGTATTTAAGTCTTTTTTGTTCCTCTTCATATTTGTGCTGCTGACGGTAGAACTTTCTTTTTTGCAGTTTATCAACTATATACAAGGCGAAAAGAAAGAGAGCTGTGTATAACAGGTAGGCCCAGATTGTTTTATACCAGGCAGGCTTTACAACAAAACTATAGCTTACAGGCTCCGATTCATTACCAAGATTATCATGTGCTTTTACTTTAAATGTATAAGCTCCATTCGGCAGGTTCGTATAATCTTTTTCGGTTTTCAATGTCCATGCCGACCATTTGCTTTCATACCCTTCCAGCTGAAAACTGTACTCAATATTGTTTTGCAGACTGAAAGCAGGTGAACTAAATTCAAAGTGAAACGAATTATAGTCTATTGGAAAATGTAAAACGGATGATTTCGCTTGTGTGTTTTTCAACGCATCGTTTATTGGAAAGTGGCCGCCAAAAATTACACTATCATTTTTCCCGATAATCTTTACCTGTGTCAGTAAGATTTGTAAGGTCGGGTTTCTGCCGATGTACTTTTCATAGTTAAGATGAAGTATTCCATTTTCAGATGCGATAAAAACATTTTCTTTACTGTAGGGGTATATGTTTTCAAAGCCGGCTAAAATTTTCCCTGTGAGTTCAGGAAAGTAAGTTAAAACAGAATTGTTTTCTGTGCCTGTGAAACTGACTACACCTATTTTTTTTCCACTGCAAAACCAAATATTTCCATCAGCATCTTCATTCAGGTATTGAACACCTGTATTTGCAAACACTTTGTACAACAGGGGTGAAGGAATGAATTTTTCTGTTGCCGGATCGTATTCATAAATGCCTTTTTCAGTAGCAAACACAACCCTGTTTTTTATCCGGAAAACATTGTTTCTGAAAGTAGATGGTAATCCATCTTTATCTGTAAACAAGCGGGCCGTATATGATTTATTGTCTTTTGATAATTGTATTTTGTAAATACCCCTGTACGGATGAGATGCCCATATTTCATTATTATTATCAATTGCAAGAAAGCGCAGCGATTCATTTAGGCCATTCAGTTTTTCTCCTTTCGTGAACTTTGTTTCTGCAAATTCAAACATGGTTAAACCGAAATAAGTTCCTGACAGAACATTCTTTGCAGGGAAGATTGATGATGTTGGAACAAACAGCCACACACCACCATCATGTGTTAATTGTATAGCCTGGTTATTACTGATCAAATATGAGCCGTTGTGATGGCCCATGAATAACTGTTTATTTACCTCATCAAGTCTCCATACCTGCCCGTTACTGTTGTTGATCAGCTCAAAATTTCCTTTGGCAAAACTCAGATCCTTATTTGAGTTTGCAATGGGAGCAGAATAAGCACCATCAGAAGTGCCAATGTAGAGCCGGTTATTAAAAACATAGGAAGTATAGCCTGACTGTTCATTGCTTTTACTCGGTTTAATGTATTTAATGGCAGAGTTGTAAGCAATAAAACTGATACCGTTATTTAGCCCCGTCCATAAATTGTTGTCTTTATCAAGAAATACACTGAGCACTGTATTGTTTTGAAGCCCTTCAGGCCGCCCAATCTGCTGCACAATTTGCCCGGCAGAATTGATAATTAAGCAACCTTCAGATGTGGTGCCGGTCACAAATTCAGTACTGTTTATTTTTTCAAAAGAATAGATCTGACTTTTAAGAAAATTGTTATCTGCTGCCGTGCTTTTTGGGGTTAAAGTGCCGTTGTAAAAAACATATAAGCCATTGAGCAGAGAACTGATGAGCAGGCTGTCATTACCCAATGCGACTATTCCGGTAATATAAATATCCGGGAACGGGTTTGCAGTTGAAAGCGGCTGCCATTGATTATTAATAAACTGGAAAAGTCCTTTTTTAAGGTCTTGTGCAATCAGTTTATTACCGGCTACTTTTATAATCTGCCAGCCGTTAATAGCGGGGTGAACTTGGATGGTTTCATTCTTTAGTTGAAAAATTCGGTCCCTGGTGCGAAAAAAAACAGACTCCTTATATACCTCTATGTCCCATATGTCTTCAAACTTGTTCTGAGAGTCCGGAATTAGTTTTTTCAAGGATGTGTATAGAAGAGTGCCATTTGCATCGGGTGAATAGTAGCCAATCTCATCCTGGCCACCTGCATAAACCCGGTTCCCTACCAGGGCAATTGACCTCAATATCGTTTTGTTGGGTTGGGGGTAAACCTTCCAGTAAGCACCATCAAATGTTACCAGTCCTTCGTTGTTGGCAAAGTACATGCGACCCCATTTATCCTGCTTAATATCCCAGGTTTGAGTTCCTGCATGAAAGTCTGTGTTCTTATAATTTACTATTTGCGGCAGCCCTATAGTATTCTGTGCAACAGATAAGTTTCCAAATAGTACTACCAAAAGGAAGGGGGCCAGCAATTTCATGAAATAAAGATAAAAATATAAGTGATGTAGTAAAGATGAAATTTAAAACTATTGATAACCAGATAGTTGAACAATAGTGATGTAGTGGAGATGTAGTAGAGAATGCCATTATAATTTTTTGTTTGACATAATTTTACCCCTCGATTGATATTGATTAAAACTAAACAAAAAACTTGCGTATGAAAAAAGTCATTCAGGGAATGTTCTTTATTCTCTTATTGTTTGCCACAAACATAAGTTGGGCACAAAACAAAACGGTTACGGGTAAAGTAACCGGTGAAAAGGGAGAGGGGGTTTCCAAAGCCTCCGTAGTTGTAAAGAATTCAACAATTGGTACAACTACAAATGAAAAGGGCGATTTTACAATATCGGTTCCCTCAACAGCAAAAACTTTAGTTATTACCTCCGTTGGCTTCGAATCAAAAGAAGTGGCCATTACAAATGATCCTTTGGAAATAACTCTTACAGAGGCTGTTTCCAAATTAACTGAAGTAGTGGTTGTTGGTTATGGCACACAAAGGGTAACAAAAGTATCCGGAGCCATTTCAACAATTAAAAGCGCAGAAATTGAAAAATTACGTCCTGTACGTGTTGAAGAAGTGTTACAGGGAAAGGCTTCCGGTGTAAATGTGATTCAAAGCGGTTCACCCGGTTCAAAACCTACTGTTCTCATCAGGGGTATTCCTTCTTTTTCCGGTACTGATCCGGTTGTAATTATTGATGGTGTTCCTCAAACACTCACTGATTTTAATTCTATTAATGCTTCCGATATCGAATCAATCAGCGTTTTAAAAGATGCTGCAACAACAGCCATTTATGGAGTGAAAGGTGGAAATGGTGTTATAGTTGTAACAACCAAGTCGGGCAGAAAGAATCAAAAAACAGAAATAACCATCAGCAGTAATTA
>JBEBHT010000220.1:0-7162 GCA_040081135.1 Lacibacter sp.
CGTACAGGCTCTGACCTTCTGAAACTTTAAATTGTTGACCGGCTATTTTAACTACTGCAAACATAACTTTCCAATATTAGGGCTGCAAAGGTAGGGATAAAATTGTTTTTAAAACAAGTTTCAATCAAAAAAATTGCCTCTATTTTAACTGAATGGTTTCACGCTCTAAAGCTACATTTGTGGGCTCAAAAGCGGTGTTTGGTATGAAAATCAAGTCAATCCTGGCAAAACCATTTGCAGGATATATCTATAAGTCTATTCAGAAAAACAAAACAACGGCCCTAAACGACCAGGATCAGATACTGAGACAGTTGCTTAAGGTGGGCAAAAATACAGACTATGGAAAGGCGATGGGGTTAGAGAAGGTGAGCACCTACGATGAATTCAAGGACTGTGTTCCAATCAGGGATTATGAGCAAATCCGGCCCTGGATCGACAAAATAATTGAAGGTAAACACAATGTTTTATGGAAAGGCAGGCCACTTTATTTTGCAAAAACCTCCGGAACTACCAGCGGGGTAAAGTATATACCAATCACAAAAGATTCAGTAGGGAACCATTTTGGTACAGCCCGTAATGCAGCTCTTTGTTACGCTTCAGAAACTGGAAATACCCGTTTTTTTGACGGGAAATTGATCTTTTTGTCTGGCTCGCCTGAACTGGAAAGAGTGGGTGATATTCCAACAGGCCGACTGAGCGGTATTTCAAATCACCTGATTCCAAAATATCTCCGCACCAACCAACTGCCTTCATACGAAACCAATTGTATTGAAGATTGGGAAACCAAACTGCAGAAAATAGTTGATGAAACTATCAATCAGAATATGACACTCATCAGTGGTATACCGCCATGGATGCAGATGTATTTTGATGAGTTAACCAGACGCACCGGGAAAAAGATTGGTGATATTTTCCCCAACTTCAGCGTAATGGTGCAGGGAGGTGTAAATTTTGAACCATACAAAGCCAAGCTGTTTGAAAGTATTGGCCGTAAAATAGATTGTATAGAGCTTTATCCGGCAAGTGAAGGCTTTTTCGCTTTCCAGGATTCGCAGGAAGCTGAGGGATTGTTACTGAATACAAACGATGGAATCTTCTTTGAATTTGTACTTGCTGGTGAAATTTTCAATGAAAATCCATCAAGAATTTCACTGAAAGATGTAAAAGTGGGTGAGAATTATGCATTAATCATTAACAGCAACGCCGGTCTTTGGGGATATAATTTAGGAGATACTGTTAAGTTTGTTTCAACCGATCCATACAGAATAGTTGTTACAGGCCGGACAAAACATTTTATTTCAGCTTTTGGTGAGCATGTTATTGGGGAGGAAGTAGAAACCAGTTTACTGGAAGCTGCAAAAGAAGAAAAAGTGCAGATTACTGAGTTTACAGTTGCACCCATGATTCACCAGGGGAATGGAAAAAGCTATCATGAGTGGTTTATTGAGTTTGAACATAAGCCTGGAAACATGGAAGAATTTGCACAGAAACTGAATAATAACCTCTGTGAAAGAAATATCTATTATGATGATTTAATTGCAGGTAATATTCTAACCCCATTGAAAATAACACCCGTGAAAAAGAATGGATTTATCGATTACATGAAAAGTATTGGTAAATTGGGCGGACAAAACAAAGTGCCTCGTCTCAGCAACGACCGAAAAATTGCAGATGACTTAATAAACTGGGCCGAACATCAATAATTTTTCCAACAGCAGGGATCATATGAAGAAAAGCATTGCAATTTTTGGATCAACCGGCTCTATCGGCACGCAGGCGCTGGAAGTGATTGATGCCAATCCGGAACTTTTTGAAGTGGAAATTCTCACTGCTCATACAAATGATGAGTTACTGATTAAACAGGCGCTTCAGTTTAAACCCAATGCAGTTGTTATTGTTGATGAAAAGAAATACGAAAAAGTTAAACAGGCATTATCCTCAACCGATGTAAAAGTATTTACTGGCGAGCAATCACTGGAAGAGGTTGCGATGTTTGATACGTATGACATGATGCTGGCAGCAATCGTTGGTTTTGCAGGACTGAAGCCAACATTGAAAGCAATTGAAAATAAAAAAGCCGTAGCTCTTGCCAATAAAGAAACATTAGTTGTTGCAGGTGATATAGTCATGCAGAAAGCAGTTGAAAACCGTGTACCGGTTATTCCTGTTGACAGTGAACATTCTGCCATTTTTCAATGCCTTGTTGGTGAAGCAAGAAATAAAATTGAAAAAATTATTCTTACTGCAAGTGGCGGTCCCTTTCGTGGAAGAAAACCCAATTTTTTAGTGAATGTAAAACGGGATCATGCATTGCAGCATCCCAACTGGAGCATGGGTGCAAAAATCACCATTGACTCAGCAACACTCATGAACAAGGGTTTGGAAATGATTGAAGCAAAGTGGTTGTTCAATCTTTCACCCGATCAGGTGCAGGTGGTTATTCATCCGCAAAGCATCATTCACAGTATGGTGCAGTTTGAAGATGGAAGCATCAAAGCACAAATGGGTTTGCCGGATATGAAACTGCCAATTCAGTATGCAATGGCATTTCCGCAGCGTATTCCCAACCAATTTCCCCGTTGCGATTTTAAAAAAATAAGCACACTCAGTTTTGAAGAACCCGATCTTAAAACGTTCCGTAACCTTGCTTTGGCCATTGAAGCATTAAATAAGGGTGGTAATCTTCCTTGTATTATGAATGCAGCTAATGAAATTGCTGTATGGGCTTTTTTACGAAACAGGGTTGGCTTTTTAGATATGACCGATATTATTGAAAAAACAATGCATCAAGTTGCGTTCATTGAAAAGCCAACGCTGGAAGAGTATTATGAAAGTGATGCTGAAGCAAGGAATTATACGGCTTCCCTCATTCAACTTTAATAAAAATTTGGGTACCCTCTTCACTTTTTCTGCGATATTTGCAGATTCCGTATCAAAAAATGAAAAACAACGATTAACTATTCATCTATGTTATTAGCAATTAACTGGGCCGATTTTGGAGTTAAAGCAGCACAATTATTGTTGTCGCTTTCTATCTTAATTATTTTTCATGAGTTTGGGCATTATATTACTGCCAAGTGGTTTAAATGCCGTGTGGAAAAATTCTATTTATTTTTTGATCCATGGTTTTCCATTTTTAAAAAGAAAGTAGGTGATACAGAATATGGTCTCGGCTGGCTGCCTCTTGGCGGCTATGTAAAAATTTCCGGTATGATTGATGAAAGCATGGATAAAGAAGCCATGAAACTTCCACCACAACCTTGGGAATTCCGCAGCAAGCCGGCATGGCAGCGTTTAATTATTATGATTGCCGGTGTAACAGTGAATGTGTTACTGGCCTTTATTATATATGCAATGATCCTGTTTGTGTGGGGTGAAGAAAAGATCCCCATGAGTGGTGTAAGAGATGGTATCTGGACACAGGACAAACTGATGAATGAAATCGGTTTGCAAAACGGCGATAAGATTTTACAGGTAAATGGTAAGACGATAGAATACCTTGATGAATTGAGTTTGAAAGTATTAGTCGGTTCCGGTAAAAATATTTTAATTGAGCGCAATGGTCAGCAAAAAGAAATTAGTATACCAGTTCGTCTTGTGGGAAAGCTGGTAGAAAGCAAACGCAAACGTGGATTATTATCATATCGCATCCCATCTATTGTAGGAGCTTATGATGCAAAAGATACATTGTTTGGGAAGCAGGCAGGTTTAAAAGAAAATGATAAAATCGTTGCGATTGATGGAGCTTCAATTTCGTTCTATGACGAGATGTCCCCGTTGTTGCAAAAAAAGAAAGGCTCAACTGCTGAACTGACTGTTGTAAGAAATACAGATACACTTAAATTAATTACAAAAGTTGATAAAGAGGGCAGGGTTGGTATCCCTTATCTGCTGCAGGAACAATATGCAGCATTAGGAGTAATTAAAATAGATCATCAAAAATTTGGATTCTTTGAATCATTTCCTGCTGGAGTGAAAAAGACGTTCAAAAAACTGGGTGACTATGTGGACCAGTTCCGTTTAATTCTCAATCCCGAAACAGAGGCATATAAAGGAATCGGGGGTTTTAAATCAATGGGCTCTATTTTCCCATCTGTTTGGGATTGGCAGAGTTTCTGGAACATCACTGCATTATTCAGTATTATTCTTGCTTTCATGAACCTGTTGCCTATTCCAGCACTTGATGGCGGACATGTGCTCTTTACAATTATCGAAATGATTACAGGACGTAAGCCGAATGAAAAATTCCTGGAGTATGCACAGATTGCAGGAATGATCATTTTATTCAGCTTGCTCATTTATGCAAACGGAAACGATCTTTTTGGGTGGAATAAATAATTTATAATTCTATACCAATCTTCTTCATTAAGATAGAGGCATTCATGCTTTGGCAGATGCCTCTTTTTAATTTATAATCGAAGTATAATTCATCAGCATTCACCTGCACATCAAAATGATAATTATGAATGCCGGCTGGAAATTCATTTTCAAGATTGGCAAGTTCCAGATCATGTGTTGCAAGGATGCCAGTTGATTTGTGATGCAACAGTTGTTTGATTAATGCCCTTGAACCGGTGTGTCTGTCATGTGAATTTGTGCCACGCAAAATTTCATCCAGTAAAATAAATACGGGTTCATTGTTATTCACTGCATCAATGATCTGTTTCAGTTTTTTCAGTTCGGCATAAAAAGTAGATGTGCTTTCTTCCAGGTTATCTTTTATTCGCATGCTGCTCATAATCTTCAATGGAGAAAAGGTTAACGCATTTGCACAAACAGGAGCGCCCATTGATGCCAATACCATATTTACACCAATGCTTCGCAGAAAGGTGCTTTTACCTGCCATATTAGAACCAGTGATAAGATTGATCTGTTCTTTACCAGTTGTTGAAAAATCATTTAATACAGATTTCTGTTCTTCAATCAACGGGTGACCTAAGCCTGTTGCAGTAAATACCGGTTCATCATTTTTTAATTCAGGAAAACACCAATGCGGATGATTGAAAGCCAATGTGCCAAGGCTGCTCAATGCCTCAAGCTCAGCCAATGCATAAAACCAGTTGCCAATTTGCTGATTGTTCTTCTGTTTCCAGTTTTCCAACTGCAGCATCTGTTGCAAATCCCATAGCAGAAAAATATTCAGTGGAATAAATACAACCGGGTTAAGGCGGTAATCAAAAAGGTTGAAAATCTGTTTCAGTTGAAGAATTTGCTGAGATGCTTTTTGTTTACCGGTATGAAACTGTTGTTTTAATTCAAGCAGCAAAGGATCTTTGAAATCAGCCTGCTCAATACAGGCAATACTGTTAGAAAGAGTTTCCATTTCTTCTGTAATCTTATTGAGCTTGCGGTATAACGGAATAATCATCCGGGTAATAGCAAACGCAATGATTGTAAAAACGAGAACTGACTGCAGGAAAAGCTGATAACTGATTACATCAAACAGAAAACAAACCAGTGTTGTAAGTGCAGCAATAGGAACAATGTAACGGATGACATGCCATATTTTTTTATGAATGAATTGATTGCCTTCTTTCAGCCAGTCTTCCATTTTCTTTTCGGTAGCAATGGTTATTGCTGATGACATGCCATGCGCCTGCAACTCCTGCCGCCAGTTGTTTTTAGTGCACAATTCCTGTACAGCTTTTTGCCTGTTAAGAATTGTTTCAGCCATTGCAGGTTCTGAGAGCCAGTCTGCAAAACGTTGGTTACCCTGTTGTGAATTTGTTCTGTTGATATATTGATAAACAGAGGCCCTGCCAAAAATATCAAGATCACCTGCATACGGATGTTCATCTTTGTAAAATTCGCTGCCATCTTTTTGATGTGTAAACTTGTGCTGCAGGTAAAGCAATTCCTGTTCATTGATTGTTATCAACCGTTTGTGATGATTGATGGCGGCTTTGTTAGCCAAATCTTTTTTAACTGTAAACAGAAAGAAACCAAGCCCGGTAAAAAACAACACAGCAGAAACCGGCAAACCATATGATCTCAAAAACCATATTGTTAAAACAGTTGCTGTTAAAATAAAAAGCCGCAACCAGCCAAGCAGCTGCCTGTTGTTCATCAATTGATTTAATATAAGCGTTAAGCTGTCTATCTGTTCTTTATAAAATGTTTCCGGTTTGATTTTTTCTGCCATGCTGTAAAACTAAGAAAGAAGAGTGCTGGCGATTCAGTTTTTTATGAAAGTAGCTGAACAGTATTTCTTTTGCATTTGCAAATTGAAATAGCTGTATTTTTGCAGTCGGTCTTTTAAGGGACTATGGCAGAATAAATGGGGCTGCCTGTCCCGATAGCTATCGGGATTGACAGCGTAGATCTTTGAATGTATCTTTAGATTTTTATTCAAATAAGGTTTTATGGCCTGTGTCTACATCCTTTTTTCAAAGCAGCTGCATAAGCATTATATTGGAAGTTGTAAAGACTTCGAAAGCAGGATGCAAGAGCACATCAATAAGGTTTTTGAAGACAGTTTTACAAGAAAAGCAGATGATTGGCAGGAGGTATTCTGTTTATGTGATTTGGAATATGAGCAGGCCAGAAAGATTGAGGCGCATATTAAAAGAATGAAAAGTAGTAAATACATTCAGAGCTTGATTAAGTATAGTGAAATAGGAGAGAAGTTGAAAAAACTATATGACAAATAAATGGGGCTGCCTGGCTTTGACAGCGTAGATCTTTGAATGTGTAAGCATGCAGTGCGTTGAATAATTAGCACTTTAATCTGAATACTCAAAAACTCAAATGGCAATACACAGTATGCCATGGCCGCTTAATCAGTGATTAAGTAGTCATTAGGGCCGCCGAACAGGTTGATCTGTTACCAAGTTCCGCCGCCGACTCAAAAACAAAACAGGTTGCTGTAACCGAAGGCTGTGACTGTTGCAAAAGACTATTCAGCTAAGTGTACTGTTGGTATGTTCATGTCCTGCAGTACGCCGACAATCAATCATGAAATAAGCATGTAGAAAGCTTTTGGAGAATATGTTTGGACAGGGGTTCGATTCCCCTCAGCTCCACAAAATTCCAGGCCCGTCAAACTCAATGTTGACGGGCTTTTTTGTGCAAAAAAATAAAAATTCTTATCCCTTTTTTCAGCCCCTGACTAAAATCATCTTGGCGATTAGCAAAAAATAAAAGTAATTTACGCTTCGAACGA
>JBEBHT010000563.1:0-1481 GCA_040081135.1 Lacibacter sp.
CACATCTTTCACTTCCCTGTTCATTAATATCTCTACACCGTATGTATTCACTTCTTTCAACAAACAATCAATGATAGTTTGCGATGAATTGGTTGCAGGAAACATTCTTCCATCGGCTTCCGTTTTTAACTTAACTCCTCTTTCTTCAAACCACTCGATGGTATTGGTAGTAAAGAATTGATGAAATGATTTGCGTACAAAATGTTCACCTCTTGGATATCGTTTACTTAACTCAGCTATTTCAAAGCAGCTGTGCGTTACATTACAACGGCCGCCTCCACTTACTTTTACTTTGGATAAAAGTTTGTTTGATTTTTCCAGCATGGTTACCTGCAAAGAAGGATTTAACCTGGCTGCATTTACTGCACAGAAAAACCCGGCGGCTCCGCCACCTATGACAACTAATTTCTTCCCGGTCTTATTATCAGGCATACATGCGTTCTATTTCATCATCATTAAAGCGGCCATTGTTTCAATTCCATTCCAGAAATTCTGTAGCCGGATATTCTCATTCTCCGCATGCTGGTTATTATCGTGATTGGCAATGGGAACTGAAATTGTTTTTGCGTTGAGATATTGTTCAAATAAAAATAACGGGAGACTCCCTCCGGCAGTAGGCATTAAAACGATTGGTTCTGTACTTGTTGACTGCACTGCAGCAATTATTTTTTTTGCAATGGGCAGATCCATCGGAGTTTTCTGCGCATTGTATCCGCTGCTCAGTTCTATTTTTGCAATTTTTTCATACTTGCTTCTCTCTTCTTCAGTAGGCTCTGCTGTTGTAATATAATAACCCTGGCTCCTGATATGTTCAACTACACGCTGCTGCTGCTTTTTCCAATCGTTACCTGCAACAAGCCGTAAATCAAGTACTGCTGTTGCCGTTGTTGGTATAACATTGCTTGCATTCTTACCAACATTTGCACTGTTTATTCCATTGATGTTAAGTGATGGCAACCCGATAGATTGTGCCAGGTTATACTCCTTCATTTCCCGTTTACTGAACCCCAATTCTTTTTTCATTTGTTCATCCACGGTTGGAATTGCTTCGAGCGCTTTCTTTTCCATTTCACTCAATGGAATAACATCAGCATAGAAATCTTTGATTGTAACATTGCCATCTTTATCTTTCATAGAAGCTAACAGTTGCACCAGCATCATGGCAGGATTGGGAGCCCAGTTTCCATAATGACCACTATGAAGTGGGCGCTTAGAACCATACACTGTTACTTCCACATGTGCATCGCCTCTTACACCAAACACCACTTGTTTTTTGCCCGATTGATGAACAGGTCCATCACAAAAAAGCCACAGATCGCTTTGCAATAAATTTTTGTATTGCTGTAAAATTTCATACAGAAAATCAGAGCCTTTCTCTTCTTCTCCTTCAAAAAAGAACTTGATGTTCACTGTTGGTTTCATACCGGTTTTTACAATCGCATCGTAAGCATTTAAAATTGCCATTACACCTGCTTTATCAT
>JBEBHT010000221.1:0-7086 GCA_040081135.1 Lacibacter sp.
AAATCTTAAACGGCAACGCATGAGTAAAGTATTAACACATGCAGAAGCTGCGGAACAATTCATTGCTGATGAGCCAAGAACCGACTGGCACAATGATACACTTTGGTTCGTTCGGCAAAAGAGAGATAAAGCTGCTCATGGCTTACCCGAATGGGAACAGTTAAGAGAGTGGGCCTCACAAATAAAAAATCATACGCTTTCTAATCTTGATCAGTACTTAGTTGAATTTGAAAAGAATGCAATTGCAAATGGTATTACTGTTCACTGGGCTGCCAATGGTGAAGAACATAACCGGATTATTTACGAGATCATTCAGAAAAATAAGATTCAGAAAATAGTGAAGAGCAAGAGTATGCTCACCGAAGAATGCGGCATGAATGAATTCCTGCACGCAAAAGGAATTGATATTGTTGATACTGATTTGGGTGAACGCATTGTTCAGTTCAGGAAGGAAGCACCGAGTCATATTGTACTGCCCGCTATTCATCTTAAGAAAAAAGATGTAAGCGATACCTTTCATGAACACCTGCATACTGAAAAAGGAAATAACGATCCACAATATTTAACCGAAGCCGCAAGGCAGCATCTCCGTGAAAAATTTATTGAATCAGAATTAGCAATCACAGGTGTAAACTTTGCCGTTGCTGAAACAGGTGGCTTTGTTGTTTGCACCAATGAAGGCAATGCTGATATGGGCACACATGCTGCAAAGATTCATATTGCCTGTATGGGTTTTGAAAAAATCATTCCCAAGGCTGAACATCTTGCTGTGTTTCTGCGTTTGCTGGCAAGAAGTGCGACGGGTCAACCTATTACAACTTATTCAAGTCATTTTCAAAGACCGAGAGAAGGACAGGAAATGCATTTGGTGATTGTTGATAATGGAAGAACAAAACAATTGGGCAGGGCCGATTTTAGAAATTCATTGAAGTGTATCCGTTGTGCTGCCTGTTTTAACACCTGTCCTGTTTACAGAAGAAGTGGTGGACACAGTTATCATACAGCAGTTGCAGGACCAATCGGTTCTATCCTTAATCCAAATATTGATATGCGTGCCAATGCAGATCTGCCATTTGCATCAACGCTTTGCGGATCATGCAGTAATGTATGCCCTGTGAAGATTGATATTCATGAACAGTTGTGGAAATGGCGGCAGGTGTTGGTTGCAGAAGGATATGTAGATACAACTAAGAAAATAGGATTGAAAGGAATGGCTTTTGTACTGGCACATCCTGCTATCTATCGTTTTGCAGGAAAAGCAGGAAGGGCAGTAATGCGTTTGTTCCCTTTTGTACTGAATAACAAACTCAACCCATGGTATAAGCAACGGGAAATGCCGGCACCGCCAAAACAAAGTTTCAGAGATTGGTACATCAAGAATAAAAAATCATGAGTGCAAGAGAAGATATCTTAAAAGCCATAACAGCAAATAAACCATCACTTGTTGAATTGCCTTTGATTGACAGTACAAAAGTGATTCAGTACAGTGACCTGGTTCAGCAATTCAAAACAGTCTTGCAAAGCATTGGCGGCACTGCAATAAAAATTACTGATCTTGATTTACTAAAGAAAGAACTGGAAGAAAAAAAAGCAGCGGGTGAAGTGGTGGTGAACAGAATTGCAGAACTTGGAACAGTGGATGATTCCATTGCTGCATTAACTGCAACTGAATTGGCAGCAGTTGAAGTTGCTTACCTCAAAGCAACATTGGGAGTAGCAGAAAATGGTTCTGTTTGGTTATACGAAAGCCAGATGGGGAACAGGTTGCTGCCATTCATCTGTCAGCACCTCGTTATAGTAATTGAGAGAAACAGTATTGTTACTGCCATGCATCATGCATACAAACAGGTTGATACTGCTAAAGAAGGATTTGGTGTTTTTCTTGCCGGGCCATCCAAGACTGCCGACATTGAACAATCATTGGTGATTGGTGCACATGGTGCAAGAAGTTTAATTGTGTATATTATTTGATAAATCACCGTTATTTTTTTCTGCTGGTTGATTCACGGATAAACAGTTCTGTTGGTAAAATTCTTTTTTCAAAACTTGTTACCGGTCGTTTACTTTCAATTAACTGGATCAGTAGTTCAGTTGCAAGCTTTCCCATTTCAAAAGCAGGTTGTCTTACAGTTGTAAGAGGAGGGTTAAAAATTTCAGGTGAAGTGAAATTGGTAAAACCAATCACTGCCAGTTTTTTGGGAACACTGATTTTTCTTTTCTGCAGCAATGCTAATACTGTAATGGTAATTCTATCAGATGCCGTAATAACTGCATCGGGTACTTTTTTTAAATTCAGCAACTCATCCAAAACAGTTTCCACTTCATTTACTTCTCTGCCACCATGGTAACAGTATTTTACATAATCAGGATTCACTTCAAGATTGAACTCCTTTAATGCCCTGTAATATCCTTCCAGCCTTTCTTTCGTTATGGAAATATTTGGCGGGCTTGTAATATGTGCAATTCTTTTGTAACCGTTCTCCAGTAAATGCTTTGTTGCTTTGTAAGTTCCTTCAGCATTATCCGCTTTTACCTGGTGGGTTTTAATGGCATCGGTTACCCTGTCAAAAAAAACTATCGGGATGTTTTTTTCGTGTACCTTTTTAAAATGTTCAATATTTTCTGTTTCTGTTGAAAGAGAAATCAGTAGCCCATCCACCGAGCGCCACATCAGGTGCTCGAGGTTTTCCAGTTCCCGTTCATACGACTCCAGGCTCTGTGTAATCAGAAAATGATAATTCTTTTCATGTGCAACAGATTCAATTCCATCTACTACTTCACCCCAAAATATATTGGGGATGGAAGGAATTAAAATACCGATACTTCTTGTTTTTTTACTCCGGAGGCTTTGTGCTACCAGATTAGGGTGATAATTTTTCTCCTTTGCATAGTCCTGCACTTTTTTCTTAATAGCCTCACTGATTTTGTAACTGTCCTGTAAAGCACGTGAAACAGTGGAATTGGAAAGGCCAAGTGCCTGGGCAATATCTTTGATGGTTATGTTGTCAGATTTCATGCGAAGCAATTGTATTTGCTGTAATCAGGCGATAAAGTAAGAACATTTTGACAATGTTTACTAAATAAAATCAATTGATTCGGTTGCAACTCCTTTCTTTTCCATTAAATTTAATTCATTATTCACTTTGTAAAAGTCAATATGCAAACGATCGCTTCTCCCAATAACCATTCTTCAAAAGGAGGTGCCAACTTGTTCGGCGTTTCTTTAACAGCCGCTTTAGCCGGATTTATCTTTGGTTTTGATACCGTTGTTATTTCAGGTGCTAATCTTCCCATTAAAGAACTCTGGCATACTTCACCTTTGTTTCATGGGTTTTTTATTATGTCAATGGCATTGTGGGGAACAGTGGCGGGTTCTGTTTTTGGTGGAATTCCCACTGAGAAATATGGAAGAAAAAAAGTACTCCTTTGGATTGGAGTATTATTCAGCATCTCAGCCATAGGATCGGCCATAGCACAGGATCCATATACATTTTCTTTCTTTCGTTTTATAGGAGGCTTGGGAATTGGTGTTTCATCCGTTGCTGCGCCAACCTATATTTCTGAAATATCAACCCCAAAAACAAGAGGGAGGCTGGGTGCCATGTACCAGTTTAATATTGTATTCGGAATATTGATCGCCTTCTTATCAAACTATTTCTTTGAAGGATTTGGTGGAGATAATGACTGGCGCTGGATGCTGGGTATCATGGCTGTTCCATCGTTGATTTATACATTGATGGTTTTCAGGATCCCGGAAAGTCCACGCTGGTTACTGTCTGTTAAAAAAGATGCAGCAGCTGCAAAGAAGGTAATGATACAGCTCGGTGTTTCAAACCCTGATGAAGAAATTGCTGCCATCAATACCGGTAATGCGCATGAAACAAAAGCAGGACAGAGTTCAAAGTTCTTCAGTTCAAAATATAAAACGGTTATCTGGCTTGCATTCATGGTAGCCTTCTTCAACCAATGGAGCGGTATTAATTTCATTTTATATTATGCACCTGAGATATTGGAAAGTGCAGGATTGGCAGCTAAAGAATCATTATTCAACTCCATTGCCATTGGAGGCACGAATTTAATTTTCACGTTTGTTGGTTTATACCTCATTGATCGTATTGGCAGAAGAACATTGCTGATCATTGGATCGTTTGGTTATATCTTCAGTTTGTCAATGGTTGCATGGGCATTTAGTTCTACTGCGGGTGCCGGTTTTTTATTGTTGTCACTGCTGCTCTTTATTGCATCGCATGCAGTAGGACAGGGTGCAGTGATCTGGGTATTTATTTCTGAAATATTTCCGAATAAAGTAAGGGCAACAGGTCAATCTTTCGGTGCAAGCGTACATTGGGTATTTGCAGCAATTATTACATTGATTACACCGCTATTTCTTGATAAAGAGAAGGGGATTTTTGGTGATAGGCCATGGCCCATCTTTGCCTTTTTTGCGTTTATGATGGTACTGCAACTGGTTTGGGTGCTCGCAAAAGTTCCTGAAACAAAAGGAGTATCACTGGAAGAACTTGAACGCAAATTAATACCTGATTAACAGCCTGTTTCCAGATTTACTTTCTAAAACCTACTGCTGAATTTAATACAACAAAAAGCAGAATTAGTATTACTGCAACTGCTTAGGGTTTGGTATCTTCAACTTTTATTTTACAGACTAAATCGTTGCTGATACAGCAGGTATCACTTTACATCTTAAAAAATAATGAACATGTTTTTTTTAAAGAATGATACGAATCAGGTGAGGATGATGAAGGGCCAATTAGTATTGCTTTTTTTAGCCCTGCAATTTGTTTCCTGTAACGAGACACGTTCTCAATCGGTATCTGAAGAAATTAAACTGAACCAGGCTGGTTTTTATCCCAACGCACCAAAAGCTGCAGTTGTAACAAATCAGTTTTCGTCAAACGAATTTTATGTTACATCCGAAAACTTAAAGGACACTTTCTTTGCAGGTATATTGAGTGCTGAAAAACAATCAGCCTATTCCTCCACTAAAACAAGGATCGCTGATTTTTCTTCTTTAACCAGGCCCGGAAAATACAAAGTCGTTAATGGATCTAATTATTCTTACCCGTTTGAAATAAAGAACAATGTAAATCGTACTGCAGCAGTTGCTGTACTGAAAGGATATTATTATCAAAGAGCTTCAATGCCATTGCAGGAAAAGTATGCGGGCAAGTGGCAACGTACAGGTTTTCATCCCGATGATGTGGTATATATTCATCCCTCAGCAGCAGGTAAAGAAAGGCCCGAAGGCACAATCATTTCAACACCGGGGGGTTGGTACGATGCAGGTGATTACAACAAGTACATTGTAAATTCTGGAATTACAATGGGTGCGATTTTATCAGCTTATGAAGATTTTCCGGAATACTTTCAACTGCTCAAAACAAATATTCCTGAAAGTGCAGATGTTGTTCCTGATATTTTAAATGAAGCCATTTATAATCTTCGCTGGATGCTGACTATGCAGGATCCAAACGATGGTGGCGTGTATAATAAATGTACGAATGCGGGTTTCGATGGAATGGTAATGCCTGGTGTTACAAAAGAAAAAAGATATGTTGTGCAGAAAGGAACGGCTGCCACTCTTGATTTTGCAGCAGTAACTGCACAGGCAGGCCGTATCCTGAAAAACTTTCAAAAGCAATTTCCGGGGTTGGCAGACAGTTGTATTACTGCAGCAAAAAAATCATGGGAATGGGCATTGTTAAATCCTGCTTTGGAATACAACCAGAATAGTATCAATAAAAATTTTACACCTGCCATTACAACAGGTGGTTATGGTGACAGAACTTTCAGCGATGAATGGCTCTGGGCCGCTACAGAATTATTTTTAACCACAAGAGAGGATCGTTTTTATAAAGTTGTGGAAGATCATTTAAAAGATAACGTCAATTTACCCAACTGGGGAAGTGTGGGAATGATGGCTTATTATTCCTTCCTGCATTTCAAAGATCAGCTTCCGGCCACCTATTCTGCAACACTTACGCTTATGAAGAGCAAGGTCATCAGCATTGCAGACAGTTATATTGAGAAAACAAATGTAAATGCGTTTCATACGGTAATGGGGCAATCAGTAAGAGATTTTAACTGGGGCAGCAACTCCAATGCAGCCAACCAGGGAATGCTTTTGATCAAGGCTTATCTTTTAACTAAAGAAAAAAAGTATGTTGATTATGCATTAACCAATGCAGATTATTTACTGGGCAGAAATGCAACCGGTTATTGTTTTGTTACGGGCATTGGAACAAAGCCAACGATGTTCCCTCATCATCGTCAATCAACAGCCGATGGTATTGCTGAACCTGTACCCGGGCTTGTTGCAGGCGGACCTAACCCTGCTATGCAGGATAAGTGTACGTATAAATTTACAGAACCCGAAACTGCATATACAGATAATGACTGTTCCTACGCTTCCAATGAAATTGCGATTAACTGGAATGCACCGGTTGTGTATTTACTCAACGCCATGGAAGCATTACAAACCGAAGCTGGGTATCAAAAAAAATAATTTCAAACTTAGGGTAGTATGAAAAAGACAGGCTTTCTTCTGATGTTTATTTTTAGCTGGAGTATTTTGTTTGCACAGCAAACTGTTATTCAATATTTATCCGGCACTGATAAAGACCATACAGTGGCATGGGATTTTATGTGCAGCAAAGGGATGAACAGTGGTAAATGGACAAAGATCCAGGTTCCATCTAATTGGGAGCAGCAAGGCTTTGGTACTTACAATTATTATCAGGATTCCAATAACCCCAATGAACAGGGGTTTTATAAATACAGGTTCAATACATCGTCTTCATGGAAAAATAAAAAGGTAGTGATTGTATTTGAAGCATCCATGACAGATACTGAAGTGAAGATAAATGGCAAGTCAGCAGGTGCAGTTCACCAGGGTGGTTTTTATGAATTTAAATATGATATAACAAAGCTCCTGAAACCTGCCGGTGAAAATTTGCTGGAAGTAACAGTGAGTAAAAAATCTTCCAATGAATCTGTTAACCGTGCTGAACGCAAAGCTGATTTCTGGTTGTTTGGCGGCATATTCCGACCTGTGTCTGTCTCTTATAC
>JBEBHT010000564.1:0-1474 GCA_040081135.1 Lacibacter sp.
TTCTCTGCCAGTTCAAAATCAGCAAAATCAAAACCCGGTGCAACAGTACATCCGGCAAATGAAAATCCGTTTTCAGTAATTGGTTTTGATGCAAACCAGCATCCTGCTTTTACCACCTGCTGAAAAGAAAATCCATTAATCAAATCATTGCCCAGCTTCAGTATCTCTCCTCTCCCATCAGGATGAATCACATAAATCAGCAACCCATCTCCTGTATAAAAATGCCAGAGCTCATCACTTTTAATGCGGTGAAAAGCAGAGAAGTTTTTTCCATCCAGTAAAAAATATATGGCTGTTGATATCAACCGGTCATCATCAAACCGTTCAGGCAATGCACTGGCAGCTATCAATTCTTCGCTTTCATAAGTACGGCTGTAGTAACCACCTTCGGGATGCGGAAGCAGTTGATAAGTTTCAATAAGCTGTTGTATAGTTATCATAAAAAAAGGCTGTAATAATTACAGCCTTCAATTTAGTTTAATTACCCGGATTCTTTTTGGGCGGTTCTTCATCACCGTCAAATTTGTCCTTTACTTTATCCCACAGTCCTTCAGCTTTTACTTTCAGGTCATCAATCACATCTTCAGCCTTGTCTTTAAACTCTTCAAACTTTACTTCTGCTTTGTCTTTCAGCTCTTCGAGTTTGTCTTCTGCCTTATCAGCATAAACAGCTGCTTTTCCTTTCAAATCCTGCAGGGTGTCTTCTGCTTTGTCGGCCCAACTTTGCTTTTCGTTGTCTGTGGTGTTTTTGTTTTCGTCCATGATTGTAAGTTTTAGTTGTGAAAAATCATTGGACAACTAATTTACAGCATCCACCAATCAAAACAGTTGATTCTGTAAAAAATAACAATTGTATAAATAAAAACTGCTCCGAAAAAAATCAGGTACGCCTCACCAATCTGTAAAGGATATAACCGGCAATTCCACCGGCTGTATTCAGGATCAGGTCGTCCACATCAAAGGAACCAAGTCCACCTAGCAATTGCAGCAGTTCAAAGGATAAACTGATGAGCAGCACCATTCCTGTTAATGCGAAAAAATTCCGGAACACCGGAATCAGGAAGGGCAACAGCAGCCCAAGCGGAATAAACCCAACAATATTTCCACCAATATTTTTATAACTGTATTCCGATGTTACATATTTGCTTTCAGCAAATAAACGGATACTGGAAAAAGGTTTGGTATTGGCATGCTTCCAGCCTTCTTTTACGGAGTAAGCATGATAACCATGAGCAAAATAATGTTTATAATAGCCGGGGGATTTTTTAAAGAGAATAAACTTCGACAGAATCAGCAGGCAACAGAACAGTGCTATCCACAAAATAAACTTCGAAGTTTTTCTTTCCAGTTTCATTGATACAAGATCAGGGCTTTGGTGGTTACAATTGAAATTTGATCCTTAAAGATAACAGTCTTTCTAAATATCCCTTCCTTATACAATTAAACCATGATTCATTTATCTGTTGTATATTAC
>JBEBHT010000222.1:0-7067 GCA_040081135.1 Lacibacter sp.
GATTATCTGCACGACGATGCAAATAAACCAATGCCGGAACAACCAACCCAGTAGTTAGATCGCTAAATCTCCCTTAAGTTTTTTATCTTGCCATTATCAGCATGAAACTGTTAAGCCCTGCCATATCACGACTTGCTCGACTGCGCATGTGGCGCATCGAAAGCTGGATGAATAATCCGGTAGCAGCTCAGCGTGAAGTGTTGCAGGACCTAGTTACAACTGCACAATACACACAATTCGGCCATCAGTATAGTTTTGAAAAATTATTCAACATCAGGGACTTTAAAAATACAGTGCCTGTACGTGAGTACGATGACTTCAAACCATACATCGAAAGGATGATGCTGGGAGAAGAAAATATTCTCTGGCCAACACCTGTAAAATGGTTTGCCAAGAGCAGCGGCACCACCAGCGACAGAAGCAAATTTATTCCCGTTAGTGAAGAGAGCTTAAAAGATGGTCATTATAAAGCAAGCAAAGATGTATTAACTCTTTACTATAATAATTTTCCTGCATCCGATCTTTTAACAGGCAAAGGGCTGGTGATTGGCGGAAGTCATACAGTAAATCAGCTGAATGATGAAATACAGTTTGGCGATTTGAGTGCAGTGTTAATGCAGAATGCACCGTTCTGGAGTAACTGGATTCGCACACCTGATCTCAGCATTGCCTTACTCGATGAGTGGGAAAACAAAATTGAGAAGCTGGCGGAAAGTACTATTAAAGAAAATGTGACCTCTATCTCAGGAGTTCCTACATGGAGTTTGGTTTTATTCCGACGCATCCTTGAATTAACAGGAAAGAAAACAATGAGTGAAGTATGGCCGCAGATGGAACTGTACCTGCATGGCGGCGTTTCCTTTGTGCCTTACCGTGAGCAGTTTGAACAGATTATCGGTAAATCCATTAACTACCTGGAGATGTACAATGCAAGTGAAGGTTTCTTTGCTGCACAGGATAAACCGGGCGAAGATGGTATGCTGTTGTTTGCTGATCATGGAATTTTTTATGAATTCATGCCAACCGAAGAATATGGAAAGCCTTTTCCTAAAACAGTTGGTTTGAATAAAGTAGTGATGGGGAAAAATTACGCAGTTATCATCAGTACAAATGGCGGGTTGTGGAGGTATATTGTTGGAGATACCATTCAGTTTACTTCACTTGAGCCTTACCGTGTTAAAGTAAGCGGACGGTTAAAACATTTCATCAATGCATTTGGAGAAGAGTTGATTGTTGATAATACAGATAAAGCCATTGCACAGGCATGCGAGCAAACCGGTGCAGTAGTAAATGAATATACAGCAGCTCCAATTTATTTCAGTCATAGTGATAATGGCGCACACGAATGGTTGATTGAATTTGAAAAAGACCCTGCTAATTTAAATGACTTTGTATATGAGCTTGATACGGCGTTGAAAAATGTTAACAGCGATTATGAAGCCAAGCGTCATAGAAACATTGCTTTGCGTTTGCCCTTTGTTCATCCCGTTCCTAAAGGAACCTTTCATGAATGGATGCGGAGCAAAGGTAAACTAGGCGGCCAGCATAAAGTTCCCCGCCTGAGCAATGACAGGGATTATGTAGAAGAAATTTTACGCTTTAAGCATATGCAGTAACTGCACCTGCTTTCAATCCTGTATCATTCAAATTACACAGGCAGAAATAACTGAATTTCCGCAGTTGACAGTAGCAGAATAAAGCCTTTACTTTGCAGCATTACAAAATCATATTTCAATGAAACTATTAGAAGGAAAAGTTGCCATTGTTACCGGCGCAGCCCGAGGAATTGGCGAAGCTGTTGCCATTAAATTTGCTGAACATGGTGCTCATATTGCCTTTACTTATGTAAGCGACAGCAGTGCTGAACGAGCAAAAACATTAGAAGCTAAACTTCAGGGAATGGGTGTAAAAGCAAAGGCATACCAGAGCAATGCCGGTGATTTTGCTGCCTGCGAAGCCTTTGTAGCTGATGTACTGAAAGAATTTGGTACCGTTGATATTTGTGTAAATAATGCAGGTATTTCAAAAGATAATTTACTGCTGCGTATGACGCCTGATCAGTTTGAAGAAGTGATCAAAGTAAATCTCAACAGTGTGTTTTATATGACCAAGCAGATCATTAAACCAATGATGAAAGCAAGAAGTGGCTCTATCATTAACATGAGTTCTGTGATTGGTGAAATGGGCAATGCCGGGCAAAGCAGTTATGCAGCCAGCAAAGCAGGCGTAATTGGTTTCACCAAGTCTGTTGCAAAAGAACTGGGCAGCAGAAATATCCGTTGCAATGCCATTGCTCCCGGTTTTGTAGAAACAGATATGACTTCATATTTAAAAGAAGGAGAAGCTGCAGAAAAATACAAAGCTGGAATTCCGTTAGCAAGATTTGCAAGTGGAGAAGATATTGCTAATGTAGCTCTGTTCCTTGCCTGCGATCTCAGCAGCTATGTAACCGGGCAAACCTTAAGTGTTTGCGGTGGTTTGAATATTTAATTAAATTAATATCATAAGAAAATGGGTTGTCTTAGTTTAAGACAACCCATTTTCTTTATATTCCTTATGAACTTCTGAATGCCACCGGATGATTTAGTTTTTTATGCGGACCCAAAAAGATGCGTAGTAAAATACGGAATGCCGACAGTTCAATAAATATAAAACACAGCGCCATCAGAATAATCAATGCAATCTGATCGCTGTGAACATAGGTAAACAACACATCAATTCCTATAAAAGCAGCTGTTATAGGAAATCCAAGCATACCCATAGCCGACAGTAAAAACAAAAACCCTGTTGTTTCCTGTTCATATACATACCCATGAAACTGGTTGAGCGAAATATCATTATCGATTGTTTTTATTTTTTGTAAACAATCATAGCCCAGTAAGAAAGCAAGAAAGACTCCGCTGGAATAAAAAACAATTTCAATCAGGCTGATATGTGTTGCATTAATTAACACAGCTGCAATAATGAACAAATGCGCAGTAAACAGGTAAATCCATGCTTTTAAAGCTGATTGTCTGTAAGCAAATGCAAAAAGAATTACCGCCAAAGCAATACTCATTAAAATAATTGGAGAAGCCCCTCCAAAAGATGGAATCATTTCCTGGTTGATATACCCGAGAATTAAAAGGGATGCCCCGGTAACTGTAAGAATGCTGATAAAAACAGTTGATTGTAAAAACTGTAACTGCTTTCCGATCCATTTAAAAGGACTCCACAAATATGTATACATCATCGTATCCAGGTTCCACTCCTTAATTCCAAGCATGTAAAACGATGCCTTTATTTTTGATACCGCTTTTTGTGTTGGAAGCACATAATGAAAATACTGATGATGCACCAGGTAGTTCAATACAGAAGGTGAAACCAGCAACTGATAGGTTCTTAAAAAAGCATTGCCTGCAAAATGAAGCAGCACCAGCCAGTGAAAACCTAATGCCACTTCAATAAACATCAATCCAATCTGTGCCGCTGATGAATAGGCAATCTGTGTTTTAACGGTTGGCTGCACTCTTGCAATCATCGTTGCAACAATTGCTGTTACTGCTCCAAAAACAATGATGGTAATTTTTGCCCATAACATATCTTCCCAAAAAGGATGTGTACGCAGCAATAAAAAAACACCGATGTGTACACTGAGCGATCCGTAGAATATTGCAGATGAAGCAGTAGGTCCTTCCATTGCTCTTGGCAGCCAGGTGGTAAATGGAAACTGTGCCGATTTAATAACTGCCGGCAGAATAATCATACAAACAATAAAGATCGCCATACCGGTTTGTCCCGATGTTACAGCTATTTCTTTTGCCTCGCCTAATTGAAAGAATGTAATATTCTGGTGTGTAAGATGGTGCATCATCCACATGGCAAGCATGAGCGCCACATCACTGATACGATAATTTGAAACTGCCTTGAATGCGTTTTTCACCGGTAGATAACGGTTACGGTAAAAAGCGATCAGTATAAAAGAACAGATACCTTTTATTTCCCACCCGATAAACAGTGTTTCAAAATTTCCTGCGAGGATGATAAAATTATAAGCGGTTGCAAATAACAGGATGGTGTTGAAGAACCGTTTGTAACCCTGGTCACGGTGCATATAATATTTACTGAAAGTTGCCACCAGGAAAAACAACAATGAGCCAACAATGCTGAACACGGCAGTTACTTCATCGTAAAACAAATGTATGGCAAACACAAAATGTTCTGTTTCATAAAGAGTGGCCAGTTTATAGCTAACCGGTTCAAATCCCTTCAGCATCCACCAGGCAGCAAATGAAACAGAGACCGCTATGTTGAATACTTTTGCAAAACGCACAATTCTGCCGATAGCCTTTTCACTTTTGTTTTGCCACAGGAGTGTGGCAAAAAAGCCCAGCATGGGTATGGCGATAAATAAAACAAGTAATTGATCCATTCTGTAATAATCAGCCGAAACTGTTTTAAAAAATTAATCCAATAAATATACCGGCAGGTTTTCTTCAGTAGCATGCACAATATGATTCGTTTCCATTTCCTTTGCTCCTTCAATAAACTGTTCCATGTTGTGAATCGTTTTTATTTCCGCAGCATCTGTAATAGGTTCATATTTCACAAAAGCTCCATTCCTGAAATAATAAAACTGCTGTTCAATGGGATGTAAAGCCACAATATGCACCCATTCATTTTTATACCATTCAAAAACTTCCGGTGTTGATTGAATTGCTTTTAAAACGATGTCAGGCTGATGTTCAACAATTACCAGCAATCGAACCGGGTCATGCACTTCAATCATTTGCCATGGCAAGCCCGGCCGCAAGTCACCATCACTGCTATTGGCAACAGCAAACAAACCCATTACATTATGAGGAAGTTTAGTGCCGGCTCCCATTTTAATATTATCAACTCTTGAAAAATAATATTCGAGA
This sequence comes from Lacibacter sp., assembly GCA_040081135.1. Taxonomy (GTDB): domain Bacteria; phylum Bacteroidota; class Bacteroidia; order Chitinophagales; family Chitinophagaceae; genus Lacibacter. Next base: position 4,902 of record JBEBHT010000222.1, read on the forward strand.
TTGATGCCGCCGCAAACCAGGCCAATCGGCCGCATTACTGCCGACAGAATTGTTCCTTCAGGATCTGTTGTATAATCATAGCTGTTTAAGAATGCTCTTCTGTCGAGGAATAAACCTTTGGATGTTTGTCTGCGGCCAATGATTGCTAATGTATTTGTACCATGTCCCAACTCCGGCCTTGGTTCAAACAAAGAAACCGAACGGCTGTGAATCGCTTTGCGTACCTGCTCTAATCCCTGTTTCGTATTGATCGAAGCAAAACGTCTGCTGCGTTCTTTTGCATTCAGGTTTAATGCCGTTTCAAAATTCTGGATATTCACAAGATGTCTTTTTGCATTGTCTTCGCTCAGTACATCTTCATCATAATAAGCCCATACATCAGCAGCTGTATCATGCATGCTGCCTATAAACTGCGTTGTATCAGGAATGATAATTCCTTTTGCTGCTAACTGTTCTCTTACTTTCTTATGATTTAAAATAAAGGACTGCACTCTTGCATTGGTAGCACCTGGTCTTCCGCTGCAGGCACCGCAATCATGTGCTCCATGGTGCGGATTGTTGGCACTGCTGCTGCCATGGGCAACAAAATAAACAACAGGTGCAAAGTTTTTAATCAATCCAATGCCACGTAAAAAACCTTCAGCTCTTGTAACCATTTCGTCAAGCGTATAACCAATCTGCAGTCCATTTTCTGTATCTGACAGGTTTTTATTTTCTATGGTAAGAGTTGATTTGTTATCCATATGCCCATACGCATTTGAAATAGCCGGACTCATTGTTGGCCGAAACAGCATTTCCAGTTTTTTTACAAAAGCCCAAAAACCAAAGCTGATGCTTAAGATAAAACCGGAGAGAATACCATGTGTATGTTTGGTGTAAATCAGTTCTTCCTTCCTCACTGATTTGGCATCAGACTCTTTGATTAAATACTTAGGTGTTACAGGTGCGGGGCAAAGTTTATCATAAAATTTACTGCCCTGCTGCTGAAAATAAAACTCCACTCCAAAAAAACCGGGAGCACCAAATGTTTCAGATTTTTTATCTACTGCTTCAATATGCCGGCGAATGGAATCCTCTCTTTCATCAATACAAAAAATTGCCTGAAGAGAGGCAGCCCCCCCACCCCCCGAAGGGGGGATTTCAGAACTCTGTGAATTCAAATAGTCTGTTCTAATCGCAGAGTCTAAAACCCCTCCTTTGGAGATTCCTGCAAGGGAAGGAACGAAGTTCGAAGGGGAGGCTAATAATATTCCTTTTAAAACAGAATCATAATAACTCCATTCAAAAGCATCCTGCCATAATTCTATTACTTCTGCAAACTCAGATTTAGGAAAATCCGCAAATAAATCAACCGGCGGAGCAGTAACATGACTGGCTAAAGGCTGCCATCTATTACCTAATGCATGGTTTAATGCATCCAGTTCCATCAACAATTCAAACTCCAGCAATTCTTTCAGTGTAATCTGCTTCCGGTCGAGTAATGTTTGCGGATTATCTTCCACTGCACTTACAAAACCACTCCAGCCATGATGAGCAAACTGCTGATCGAATAAATACTGTTCAAAATATTCCTCTTTCCCTACAATTTTTGTCAGCAGCTCTGTTATAGAATAGTTGCCTGATAAGAATTTCTTTTTAACTGCTTTTGTTTTAAAGAAACTCACAAAACTGTTTTGCTCCATTTCTTTCATACTCTCTGTAAACGGTTTACTTACAACCGGGAAACTATCGATTGCAATACCCTGATCTAAAAATGCACAGAGAATACGAAACAGCAGTGGATGAACTTTATTATCCAGATCCAGCTGATACACATCCTTCCAATACTTCCTTAATTGCCCAATGCGTGGATGATTGATTGTATCGTACTCTTTGCTGATCAATTTTTCTTTCCAATCATCAATAGATTCTTTTCCCTGTCCGACTTCGTCATTCAGGCGGGCTTTCTTTTGCGCAATCACCATTTGCAGCACATCATTGCGTATCCTTCCGGTTGTATACATTTCCCTGTACTCCGGTAACTGCAAATGAACCTGGAAGCCAAAAATTCCGGATGCTTTGAAAATAGCATCATAAAATTTCATGTGCTGAAAAGCATGCAAAGAATTATGATGTATAAAATCCTTTAACGCTTGCTGTGCAGGCAGGTAGTGTTTTAACTCATGT
>JBEBHT010000223.1:0-7053 GCA_040081135.1 Lacibacter sp.
TATAAGAGACAGGAATACTGTAACAACTCTATAGTTAGATAAAACTAATCTCTCTTTTACTCCTGCCTCACGACTTCTTTCTCACGACTCCCGACTAACAACTCCCCGGCTAACGACTTTCTTCTTCTTCACTCTTTCTAACTCCTTCCCCTCCTTTGAACTCTTAGCCCCACCCCTCTGCGAACCCTGTGTCTCTGTACCTCCGTGTTAAACTATTTGAGCGTAGCGAAAATTATCTTACCCCTTTCTTTGTCATCCTGAGCGATAGTCGAAGGGCCTTCTATCAACTCTTCTTTGCGAACCTCTGCGACTTTGCGTGAACCCTCTTACCTCTTCCTTCTTACCTCCTTCTTCCTTATTTAATTCCCACAAACTGCAGCAACTTATTATACCATTTATTCTTCTTGGGATCATTATCATAATAACCATAGCCATAACCATAGCCGTAACCATAGCCGTAACCATAACCTCCATAACCGTAATAACTGTTATAACCTTCTACCTTAATATCATTCACAATAATAGAAGCACCCGGAAATTTCTTTTGCTGGTATAGCTCTTCCAGTAATTGGAGTTGTTTTTTAAACGTATAACGTTGACGTACGATAAAGATGGTGGCATCTGCAAAATTCGCCAGTGTCATCGAATCACTTACCAGCCCGATTGGTGCGGTATCAATGATCACTGCATCAAAATTATCACGGCAGAATTCAAACAGTTCTTTGATCTTGGAATCCAGCAACAATTCGGAGGGATTGGGAGGGGTAGGTCCGCAGGCAATGACAAACAAATTATCAGTTACCGGAACAAGAACAGGCAGTTCTTCCAGTTTTACTTTACCGATAATAAAATGCGTAATACCAAAAGTTCTGGCAATACCCAGCCCACTGATAATTTTTGGTTTGCGTAAATCAAATTCAAGAATCACTGTACGTTTACCGGTTAATGCAATAGAAGCCGCCAGATTGGTGGCAGCAAATGATTTACCTTCTCCACTAAAGGAAGAAGTAACAAGTATAACAGGTGTGCGTTCTTTTTTCAAAACCGGCTGCAGGTTGGATCGGATGATCCTGAACTGCTCTGCCAGAATTGTACGGCTGTTTTTTACCACCACAAGTGTTTCAGGTTTATCATTATGACCCAATTCACCAATCACTGGAATCTTCGTATTCTTTGTAATATCTGCTTTGTTGGTAACTCTGTCATTCATCAAATCCCTGATCAGGATAACGATTACAGGTATTAATAAACCAAAGAAAACCGCCAGCATATAGGCATTTTTCCGTTTTGGCAAAATGGGAAATCCTCCCCCTTCTGCTTCTGCAAAAACCTTGGAATTCGATAAGGTAGATGCTAATTGTATCCCCGTTTCTTCCCTTTTTTGCAGCAGGAAGGTGTACAATTCATTTTTAATCAGTTGCTGCCGTTTGATTTCCCTGATCTGGCTTTCCTTTTCAGGCAAGTCAAACATTTCATTCTTCACCGATGCGTTTCGCTTTTCCAGTTCATTTTTTGAAAGGGTATATGACTGCCTGATATATTTCAGGTTCTCAATAATCGAGGTCCTGGTTTTTTCAATATTCATTTCTATTTCTCTGATCACAGGGTTTTCTTCTTTGTTTACCTGCAGTTCATTATCTCTTCTCAGGATCAGCCGGTTATAGTCCGAAACCAGCAAGGCCAAAGTAGCATCTTCAATTCCCAGGTTGGTAGGGGTCAGGTTGTAAGCATTTTTCTTATCCTTTATATAATCATCCAGCAGATCCAGAATTTTGATCTGCACTTCCTGTTTACGCAATTCTGTTTCCGTTTCTGTAATATTATTCAGGTACATTTCAGATTGCCCTTCCAGATCAAGAAACTGGTTTTTCTTTTTGAAATTCTGGAGATTTCCTTCTATTCCGCCCAGATCGTTTTCGAGACTTTCCAGCCTGTCGCCGATGAACTTCAATGAATTTTCTGAAATACGGCCCTTATCCTGCACATTATACCTCCCATATTCCTTCATCACCTGGTTGAGTATATCAATCCCTTTTTCGGGGTTTAAAGTATTTAAACTCAGAATTAATACACTGGATGTACGGCTTTTTTGTGCGATATTTAATCCCCCTGAAATTCCACCAGCCACAGACCGGGATGGCTGCCAACTGTACGTAAACCGTCTGCCTATACCTGACTGGTCAGACACGCTGGGTATCAGTCTGAAAACAGCTCCTCCAATTTCAATATTGCTGTAAAAATTTTTTGGTTTCAGTGTTTTATTGAGCAGGAATGTGTTTTGATCGATAATCTGGATGTCAAAACCATAGCCTTTTGTACTGTCATTAATTTTCACCACTTCTACAGTAAAAGGAGTAAACTTATATACTTCGCTGCTCCTCACTTTTCCATGTTCTATATAGGTTGAATTGAGATGAAGACTGTCCACCACCCGGCACAAAAATTCTTTTGACTTCATCAGATCTATTTCATCCTCCATATTGATCTTATCCACCGGGTTAAACATACTGCTGAACTTATCAGTACCCTTAATATTGGCAGCATTTTCCATTTTCACAATCATACTGCTGTACACACTGTACACAGGTGTGGCCCATCGCAAATAGGCCCATGCCACAATTAAAGCAATACCCAAAGCAAAGAAAAATAAGGGGAGATTGGAGATGTATTTAAACAGGATATCCTTGAAGGTCAATAATTTTCCTTCGCTTTCTGTTTGCTGTATTTGTTCAGTATTGCTTGTTGCCATCAGGAAAAAATATTAACGGAAAAATGTAGTGATTAAAATTATAACATTAAATAAGCTTAGGCCAAAACCTATATATTGAAATGTTTTAACTGCAGACTGATCAGAACTTTTCAGGAAGCGGTCACTGGGCCGCACATATACCACATCATTCTGTTTCAGATAATAATTCGGTGAATTGAAAAAATCACCCTTGGTAATATCAATAACGTGCATGGTTCGTTTTCCATTCTGCTCCCGGAATAGAAGAATATTTTTCAGGTCACCTCCTGCTGCAACTCCTCCCACATCTCCTAATGCCTGTAAAAAAGATACCCGTTCTGATTCAAATAGTTTTGAACCGGGACTTCCGATACTGCCCAGGAAAGTAACTCTGAAATTGAGATAACGGATATTCACAATCGGATCTTCTTTCAGGTACTCAGAAGATCGTTTAATAATTTCTTTTTCTAACTGCAACTTGGTCATTCCATCTGCTGCTATTATGCCTAGTAAGGGCAATTTTATTTCACCTGAAACAATATCTACCAGATAACCTCCAGCACCTGTTCCTCCGCCCGAGGAAGCCGCTCCTGCAACACCCGAACCAGAGGAATAATTCTGGCTAAACAACTGGTTGGTAGATGAACTTCTGGAAGAAATTGTGATCTGGAGTAAATCACCTTTTTGAATAATGGGTTCTATTAATTGATACCGGGCAAGTTTAGCTGTATCAAGTCCTTCATTAAAATACACAGTTTCTTTACGCAGTTTTGCAGGAGAAACACAGGCGCTGAAAAATGTAATCGATAAAATGCCGAGCAGGCAGTATGTTCGCATCGTATTTTTTATTTGATCCGGTATAAAAATCTTCATGATAAACGTTGCTTTAGTTTAATTATTTGTAACAGGCTCCAAATTGCTCTTTTCAAACTGTGCCGTTAATTCATATCCCAGACTTTCAAGCAATACATAGGCCCGGTTATTCACCACTTTAATCACCAGTCCTTCGGTATCCATCATCAATCCAGTCCTCACTCTTACTCTTTCTCCCGCTATAATGCTAACGGGGTTGGCCTGTACATCTTCGTACTCCTTCAGAAATTTACGGATCATTTCAATTTCGGCCAGTTTTATTACGGCTGGCTTTCCTTCCCAGTACACAAAATTAACCACACCATCCGATAGCCTCACACTGCCCTTTTCTTCTTCGGTAATATATACAAATACATACGACTTAAACAGAGGCTCTTCAATCACTTTATAACGGTCGCTCCATTTTCTCCGCACCTTATTCAGCGGGCAGTAAAACTCCAGCCCTTTTCGTTCAAGATGCACACAAACTTTCTTCTCCCACCGGGGCCTTGTGTAAACAGCATACCAATTTTTTGTCTTCTTCATTTCATTTAAGGACAAAGCTTCGCCACCTCAGTCACATAGCATAAAAAAACTGAGCTATTTTAAATTGGTTTGTACAGCAAAAAAAAAGGCAAACAAGCCTGTAAGGCTTATTTACCCTTCCATTATTTTATAGAATACTGCCAAAGGCAGAAGTTTGTTGTTGATTGCTCCGGTTTCACCATTACATTTCATAAATGCATATGCACCCTTTTGATGGTTGCAAATATATGACTTTAAAGGCCTTATCTCCTCTATTCCTTACCTCAACCAGTTAAGTGTCTTCCTTCAGTGTCAGTTAAGGCTGCAATTTAAAGGTTGACTGCCAATCTTAAAAAAATAATATCAACGCTGCGTTGATAAATGGCAGTAAGGCTCATTACATTTCCCTACATTTAATTCAAACTTCCTGCTTTGAATCAACGATTTTATTCCCTCGATGTATTTCGTGGTGCCACAGTTGCTTTAATGATTCTTGTCAACAACCCCGGTTCATGGGCACATATTTATGCTCCGTTAGAACATGCTCCCTGGCATGGTTTAACTCCTACTGACCTGGTATTTCCCTTCTTTCTCTTTGCGGTTGGCAATGCCATGTCTTTTGTAATGCCCAAACTGCAGCAGGGTGGTGATGCTGTGTTCTGGAAAAAAGTGCTGAAAAGAACCTTCCTCATTTTTATCGTCGGTCTGCTCCTGCACTGGAGTCCCTTCATTAAATGGAGCGGCGATCATATTGCATTCAAAACACTTGATAACCTGCGCATCTTTGGTGTGCTGCAACGGATAGCTGTCTGCTACTTCTTTGCATCAGTAATCGTTTATTATTTCAAACAGAAGGGAGCCTTTGTATTTGCGGCTGTACTCTTGCTGTTTTACTGGATGCTTTCCCTTCTCCTGGGAACTCCCGGTGATCCTTACAGTTTGCAGGGTTGGTTTGGTACTGATATTGATAAAGCCATTTTGGGTGAAGCACATATGTATAAAGGAGAAGGAGTTGCTTTTGATCCTGAAGGATTGATGAGCACCTTTGCAGCCATTGTGCAGGTGATCTTTGGTTATCTCGTGGGCGATTATATTCAGAAAAAGGGTAAGACCTTTGAAATGATTGCTTCGCTTTTTGTAATAGCCACCTTACTCATCATCACCGGTTTTACCTGGGATATGGTTTTCCCTATCAACAAAAAGATCTGGACCAGTTCATATACAGTATACACAACCGGGCTCGCCATCTACAGCATTGCCACCATGATTTATTTCATAGAATTTAAACAGGCAACAGGTTGGCTCACTAAATTCTTTGATGTGTTTGGAAAAAATCCATTGTTCATTTTTGTATTGAGTGGATTCCTTCCACGCCTGCTCGGCCTTATTCGTATACCAAACGGGATCAATGCAGAAGGGCTGCCGAAATACCTCAGCCCTTTCGGATGGTTCTATGAAAAAATATGTAAACTCATTCCGGGCATTCCGGAGAATGGTTCATTGTTTTATGCCATCTGTATGATTGTAATGTACTGGGCCATCTGTTACTGGCTCGATAAAAAGAAGATCTATATCAAAGTGTAAAAGAGTTGCAAGTCATTAAGAAAAGAAGAATGATTTGCACGCAGAGGCGCAGAGCTCATAGAGAAAACAATTTCCTTCCGTGCAAATCTTTGTAACCTGCCTGCGTGCAGACAGGTTCGTGGCTAAACAAAAAACGACTCGGCAACAGTAACACTGTCCAGCTTACCTACATCAACTAAAACATCACCACTATGATCATACCCAAGTATGCTGTGATCTCTTGCCAGGTCTAAATAAGTTTCAGTTAAAGAAAACTTTCCTGTTTGCCTGATGAGTGAAAAAACCTTCGACTCAAACACCACCACGCAGCTGTATGCTTTTTCAACCAAATCTTTTACTTTAGTTTCAGCAGATAGAAGATACGGACCTTTCTCTTCACCTGTTACATTATTTCTCCAGCCGCATAATTTGTTTTCTTCATCAAACAAAAAATTCCTGGCTGTCTTTCTGTTCGTCACTGCAAATGAAATTAATGGCTTGTGCTGTTGATGAAATGCGAGCAGTTTATCTAAATTAAGATTGGTGAGTATATCAACATTGAGGGTTACAAATGGTTCATTTCCTTCAAGCAATGGTCTTGCTTTTAATAAACCTCCGCCTGTTTCCAGCACTTCACCTCTTTCATCACTGATGAGGACATTACTTCCCCAACCATGATTTTTTTCAACAGCATCAATGATCTGATCGGCAAAATGATGCACATTCACCACCACATCTGTTATACCATACTGCTGCAGGTATTCAATATTCCTTTGCAGTAAGCTTTTGCCATTCACCAAAGCAAGTGCTTTTGGATGATGATCGGTCCATGGTTTAAAACGTGTGCCCAGTCCTGCTGCAAAAATCATCGCCTTTAGCCCCCTCCGCCCCCTGAAGGGGGAACCTGTAACACTCTGATTATTTTCAATCATTTTATTTTTTTTAGTTGCCAATCCACTTGAATCAGGCAAAAGACTTTTATCTCCAGGTAAGCCGTTGGTGAGGACACCAACGGCGGCGGCCCGCCGTGGTCGGTGTCCTCACCGACCACAATTAACTTTAGAAGAAATGTACAAAATCATTTTAAACAGGTTCTAATACGTTTGATTGATCCAGTTCTTTGCATCCTGTATCAAATGCTTCAGTTCAATCTTTACACCGTATTTATTTTTGATATGCCTTGCCAGTGCATCAGCCGCATACACACTTCTGTGCTGACCACCAGTACATCCAAAACTTATCTGCAGGTTAGCAAAGCCACGCTTCATATAATCTTCCACAGCAATATCAACAAGATTATAAATGCTGTTTAAAAACTGCGGCATTCTTGTTTGCTGTTCCAGGAAATCTTTTACATCCTTATCTCTTCCCGTTTGTGTTTTATA
>JBEBHT010000224.1:0-6974 GCA_040081135.1 Lacibacter sp.
CAGCGTCTTTTTTCATATCTGCAGCGTCTTGAACGACATCTGCACTGCCTTTTTTTCATTCTACGCTGCCTTTATTTCATTCCGCAGTCTCTTGAACGGTATCTGCAACAGCTTTATTCACATCCGCAGTTTCTTTATTCACATCTGCGCTGCCTTTTTTCATTCTGCACTGCCTTTATTACATTCTTCAGCGTCTTGAACGATATCTACAGTCGCTTGAAAAATAACAACAATCACTTTTCTGCAAACCTCCGGCATGTTACTAATCATTACTTCATTCCATAATTCTGTAACTTTCTGCAGGAGTTGAGCATAGTCGAAAAAACATCAATTTCAATTCTCACTAAAATCAGCAGGCAATGAATTTTTCCTTATCAAAATCAATTGAAATTCTTGAACGCACTCCAAACGTTCTCAACGCCATGTTACAAAACCTATCACCCGGCTTCACTTCAAACAACGAAGGTGCAGACACATGGAGTGCGTATGATATTATCGGCCATCTCATTCATGGCGAAAAAAAAGACTGGATTCCAAGAATGGAAATCATTCTTTCCAATAAACAGGATAAAACCTTTGTACCTTTTGACCGCTTTGCACAGTTTGAAAACAGCAAAGGAAAATCACTGGCTGAGCTTTTAGATGAATTCAAAACTTTACGTCAACAGAATATGGAGTTGCTGCATGCAAAAAAACTCACAGAAAATGATCTCGCTGCAACAGGTATTCATCCTGCCTTTGGAGAAGTCAGTTTAGCACAGCTACTTTCAGCATGGACCGTTCACGACCTGAATCATATTGCTCAAATTTCCCGTGTAATGGCGAAACATTATAAAACAGATGTTGGACCCTGGGTGGAATATTTGAGCATACTGCAATAATTCAAGAAAGAACATCACAACTTTATAAACATGAGAGGAATTAATTTCTTTGCCGGCCTTGGAACGATCTTGATTTTTATGGGCGTATTTTGTTTTAAAGCCGTATTGCAAAAAAACAAAGTCACAGACAAAGAAAACAGGGAACAGATAAATCATGCGCCCGTAAAAAACAGTAGAAAATTGCTGCTGCTGTTGATTGGAAGCCTTTGTATACTATCCGGTATTTTGTTGATTGTAAAATCCATTAAAGAAATATAAAACAAGTATCGCCCCGGTTCCTTTCTGCACGACCCATAATAAACAACTCAACCTCTTTTTTTTAAAGTCTTTATCTTAGCCGGGTGTCAACTAAATTCCGCAGGCAATTAACTTTATTTGTTGAAGCAACAGATGCTGCAAACATTAAGCAGGTGCGTACACAATTCAATCCTGTACAAAGAAGTCTCATTAACTGTCATGTTACCTTATGCAGGGAAGATGAACTGGAAGACTTGCAGCAGATCATGAGTAACATCAATACATTAAAGACTTCTGACATTACCATTCATTTTGGAAGGCCCATCCGTTTTGCAGAAGGCAAGGGAGTATTGCTTCCCGGTATTACTGATAACAAAGCTTTTCACAGCTTACGTAAACTTATATTACAGGGAGTAAATGATCATCCCCGTAAACACGAACCGCATATTACCTTACTGCATCCACGAAATTCAACCTGCACCGATGAAGTGTTCAGTGAAATTGGAGAACTGGTTTTTCCATCAGCAATAACATTCAAAAAAATATCTCTTATTGAACAGGCAGATCTAAACAGTAAATGGGAACTTGTGCAGGAATTTTCTTTACAGGAAAAACATTCAGCATGAAAAAAATACTCAATCTCTGTTTACTCCTAACCTTCCAGTTTGGCTATTTAGAATGGGGCAAGGGCTATCACACTTTTATTTTCCAGGCAGAGGCGGAGATTCTTTCAAAAGCAATGAGCAATGCTGCATCAGCTGTACATCCGCTCATTGTTATTCCGCTTGCAGGTCTGCTCATTCTGCTGTACACACTTTTTCAAAAAAATCCATCAAGGTTTTTAAGCCTCAGCGGTTTGGCCTGTTTAAGTGTATTGATGCTGCTGTTATTATTTATCGGCGTTACTGCAGGTAAATGGAAAATACTTGCATCAACCATTCCATTTTTTGTAGCAGCTTATTTTGCGCTGCGCAACAATTGGAAACGGACAGAAAGGGTTTGACCTTCTGAAAGCAAATCCATCAATTCCAAACCCCTTCCTGGCCTGCTTAAAAAAAACTATCTTTATACAAAGCACATTATATGGCGAATCCCCTTTCAATAAAAGAAAAACTGCATCTCTATATTGAAACAGCTGATGAACAAAAGCTACAGGCAATTTATACCCTGCTTGAGGATGAAATAAACTGGAAATACAGCAAGGAAGATATTGAACTGTTTCACCAGCGCCGACAAAACTACCTGCAGGAACCGGGCGAAAGTTATACTGCAAAGACCTCCATAACCTCTATACGGAGGTCCGGGTTATAGTATATCCTTTGTTCAAAAGCAACAGTAGTTTGCACTTTCGTCCATCACTTAAAAACTGAAAGGAGTAAGCCTCCAACCCGCCTATTTCTGTATTTTTGCCCCTCAATTTTAACTATGAGTACTGTAAAAGTTGGACTGGTGCAGATGAGCTGCACGGCAAATAAAGAAGAGAACCTGCAAAAGGCAATTGCAAAAACAAGAGAAGCTGCGGCTAAGGGAGCACAGATCGTTTGTCTGCAGGAGTTATTTACATCCCTCTATTTTTGCGATGAAGAGAATTATGATCATTTTCTCTTGGCAGAAGCCATCCCCGGCCCTTCTACTGAAGTGCTGAGTGCTGTTGCCAAAGAATTAGGCGTGGTGATCATTGCTTCCCTGTTTGAAAAACGTACACAGGGTTTGTATCATAACACAACTGCTGTTCTTGATGCTGACGGCACTTACTTAGGCAAGTACCGCAAGATGCATATCCCCGATGATCCCGCTTACTACGAAAAATTTTATTTCACGCCCGGCGACCTGGGTTATAAAATATTCAAAACAAAATTTGCCAGCATTGGCGTACTCATCTGCTGGGATCAGTGGTATCCGGAAGCAGCACGAATTACTGCTTTGATGGGCGCTGAAATATTATTTTATCCGACAGCCATCGGCTGGGCCACTTCACAGGATGAAGCAACGAATACGGAACAGTATAATGCATGGCAAACCATTCAACGCAGTCATTCCGTTGCCAACGGTGTGCATGTGGTAAGTGTAAATCGTGTTGGGTTGGAACAAAATGGTGCGATGAAATTCTGGGGTGGTTCATTTATCAGCAACCCGTTTGGTTCACTGTTATACAAAGCATCGCATGATGCGGAAGAAGTGCATGTGCAGGAACTCGATCTGAATAAAACAGATCAGTACAGAACACACTGGCCGTTTTTACGAGACAGGAGAATTGATTCGTATCAGCCGATTACAAAACGATTCATTGACGAAGATTAAATTCCTTTGTGTTCTTCGTGAATCCTCAGTGTTCTTTGCGATACAATAAATCACAAAGAGCACAAAGTAAAAACACCAAGTACACAAACAAGCCAACAAGTTTTTTCAGTTTCACACAGCATAACAATGATTTCAGCAAACAAGACTCCAAAAGAACTCGGTTATTATTTCCCAGCTGAATTTGCAGCACACGAAGCCACATGGCTTTCATGGCCGCATAAGGAAGCAAGCTGGCCGGGAAAGATCAATACAATATTTCCATACTACGCACAATTCATTAAAGAATTAACCAAAGGCGAATCTGTTCGTATTAATATAGCAGATGATGCAATGAAAGTATTTGCAGTTGGTCATTTGCAAACAGCAGCTGTTGATTTGAGTAAGGTTGAATTTTTCTTTCACCCAACCAACGATGCATGGTGCCGGGATCACGGACCGGCATTTCTCATCAACCCCAATGCAGCACAGAAAAAAGCAATTGTTGACTGGGGTTATAATGCATGGGGAGGAAAATATCCTCCGTTTGATTTAGATGATGTGATTCCAACATTAATTGGGAAACATTATAACATTCCTGTTTTCAATCCCGGCATAGTGATGGAAGGTGGTTCAGTTGAATTCAATGGTAAAGGAACATTGATGACTTCAACTGCCTGTTTATTAAATCCAAACCGCAACCCTCATCTCAATCAGCAGCAGATTGAAGAATATCTCAGCAACTATTATGGTGTTGACCAGGTACTGTGGATCGATGAAGGGATTGTTGGTGATGATACCGACGGACATATTGATGATACCGTTCGTTTTGTAAATGAAGACACAGTAATCACCGTTATTGAAGAAAACAAGAATGATGAAAACTATGATCTGTTACAGCACAATTTAAAACAGCTGCAGCAAATGCGTTTGCTCAACGGCAAACAGTTGAACATTGTTGAACTCCCCATGCCCGATGAATTAATTTATGAAGAGCAGCGTCTCCCCTGTTCTTACGCCAATTTTTATATCGCCAACAAATCAGTGATTGTTCCCACTTTCCGTTCGGCAAAAGATGAAAAGGCATTGCAGATTATTCAGCAGTGTTTTCCAACAAGAGAAGTAATTGGAATTGATTCAACAGAAATCATCTGGGGACTGGGAAGTTTTCATTGTCTCAGTCAGCAGGAACCTTTGGTATAGAATAGAAAAACCTCCTGTAAAAACAGGAGGTTAATCGATAGCCTGCCCTAAGCAGGCTTGCCACTTATAAAAAAGGGAACTTTAAAATCAACGTTTAAGAAGCATTTCATTCATCTCCATTCAAACTGTTGGCAGTTTTACGTCTGCTTTCCATGTCTGAATTTCGATTCCCTTTTTTTGCATCAGGAACAGTGACAACTATAATTTCACATGCTTATCTACTATTACAATTCAGTTGTCAGTTTGTCCGCAAATGCCGCTGCTTCATTTTTCAACAAAACAGTTTATAACTAACAGTGTTACCTGTTACATTTAGAAGCTGAAAATTGCCGCTACACTGAAAGAACCTGCACTTTTTGATGTTGGGTTTACTGTATCCTCATTTTTGAAGAACAATGGATCTTTTGCAGCATCGAGTCTGAACTCAGGAACAATCATGATTCCTTTTACAGGTTTGATGTTTAAAGAAAGCGTAGCATCAAACAATGATGTTCCGAAGCCAGCTACTCCATCATTATCAGAGAAGTATTCACCTCTTACACAAAATCCAAATTTTTCAACAGGGCTAACATTGATGTATAAAGCTGAACCATACCATGATGCAGAAGAACCTGCAGACGGTTTCACGGCTTTCACAGTACCATCATAACCGAGGCTGAATTTATCGCTTGCAGTATAAAGAGCGGTTAATCCAAACTGGTTAATGGAGTTATCGAACAAGTCTTTTCCACCTACATAGTTTAAGTAACCGCTGAATTTATCACCTACTTTACTAAGCTGGGCAATTACATTCTTTTTTGCAAAAGGAGCAGAGATATAATCAGTAGGGTTTGAAATTCCAATCATACCTGCGAAGCCACCACCAAAAGTAAAATCAGCTTTTAAACCGGTGTGAGAGAAAGGTCCGTAAGAGAACATATAGCTCATGCTGTAGTTTTTGTTCAGTTGCGGATCGAGTAATTCGTACCCAACATGTGTGGCCCATTTACCTGCTGTAAACTTCACTTTATCAGAAGGTGCATAGGTTACATAAGCCTGTTTAACAGCAGCTAAAATTCCTGATTCATTGTAAGAGAATTCAGAAGCCCTTGTACCAAAGCCGAGATCAGCTACAGCTCCGACTTTTCCTTTGCTGTAATCAAATTTCAGTGAAGCCATACCCAGTTCAAATGAATTTTGTGAGTTGGTGAAACTGGTTTTATTATTATAATATCCGGAATCTTTGGCGTTCTGGAAATTGAAACGGTAGTACACGTCAACTGATCCGGTAATATTTAATGTGCCCGCTGAGGCAGAATCCTGCGCTTTAAGAGTAATTGTTGAAAAAACAGCGAGGATAGAGATAGCAGATACGAGAACTTTTCTTAGCATTGTATTATAATTTTAAGTGTTAACAAGGGTACAGCAGATGAGTTGCGTCAACAACCCATCATTATGCTGTACCTTTTTTAATTAGTTAATAATTCAGAAATTAAATGAATCGGGAGAAAATTACATTCCGGTAACTTCTTCTTCTTCCATCTTTCCGTTCTTGGCAACGAGTAATGTACCCTGCATATATTTTTCATTATGCTGAGAAGCATCCAGGCCAAGCTCTTCTTCTTCTTCAGTAACACGCATTGGAAGAATGAAGTTGATGAACTTGAAAATGAGGAAAGAAGCGGTAAAGCTGAACGCTACAACAATAGCGAGTGCTTTCACCTGTGTAAAGAAGAAATCAAAGTTGCCATAGAACAAACCATCATTACCGGCAGTATTGATTGCTTTGGTAGCAAAAATACCGGTCATGAGCATACCTACCATACCACCAATACCATGACATGGGAACACATCGAGTGTATCATCAAGTCTTGATTTTTGTTTGTAGTAAACAGCAATATTAGAAATGATAGCAGCTACAACACCAACGAATATACTTTGAGGAATAGCTACAAAACCTGCGGCAGGTGTAATAGCAACCAAACCTACAACTGCACCAATACAGAAACCGAGTACAGAAGGTTTTTTTCCACGTAATACATCAAAGAACATCCAGCTTAAACCTGCAGCAGCAGCAGCAGTATTAGTGGTAGCAAAAGCAGAAACAGCCAGTGCATTTGATCCAAGAGCAGAACCT
Source organism: Lacibacter sp. (assembly GCA_040081135.1). GTDB lineage: Bacteria > Bacteroidota > Bacteroidia > Chitinophagales > Chitinophagaceae > Lacibacter. The sequence goes on from JBEBHT010000224.1 coordinate 6,715, forward strand.
GCGTTGAAACCAAACCAGCCAAACCAGAGTAAACCTGTACCAATCAAAACGTATGGAACGTTTGCCGGCGGAATTTCTCTGTTTTCAATATGAACTTTACGGCGTTTCAAAACCAGTGCACCAGCTAAGGCTGCACAACCGGCAGAGATATGTACAACTGTACCACCCGCAAAATCCAATGCTCCCATTTTAAACAGGAAACCATCAGGATGCCAGCTCCAATGCGCCAAAGGTGCATATACCAGTAAGCTGAACAACAC